>MGXG01000037.1 GCA_001801285.1 Gammaproteobacteria bacterium GWE2_37_16 | reverse complement strand
AAATGAAGAAGCACTTGCGAAGCCCTTGCAATTTTTCGAGCCGTGCTAAAGTGGGCAAAGGTGATGATGACCACTGCTAGAACTTGTAAGAACCTAATAGAATGGACACATACGATGAGACAGGACGTCGAAGAGCCCGCTTGCGGCATTAAAAAAACAGTCGCTAATCTTTATAGATATGCCGAACGGACACGTCATAGCGTTTATAAAGATTAGCGACTCCTTTTGCTGCGTTTGGCAGAAGAAAAAGGTTAGAGACTTAGCATAAAACTTGTTATACTCAATGAGTCCATTAACTAAAACCATGAGGAACAATATGCCAACTAAAAAACCAATTTCAGCTATCCAGAAATTAGAAAAAGATTTTGCTGCTCTAAAAATCCAGTTAAGTCGTTTAGCTAAAGATTTACAAGAAGTAAGAAAGGCTGCATCTAAAGAAGTGGTCAAAAAGGTCAATAAAAAAACTGTTGCCGTTAAAGCCAGTATCAAAAAAGCTGAAAAAAAATTTATAGTCAAACCAATTCAAAAAATGGCAAAAAAATGCTCTTGTAAAAGCAAACCTACTAAGAAAAGATAAGTCTACACAATAATTTTCGTGTCCACTATCCCAAGTGGTGGAGGAAATTCAACAATGAATAACAAAGACATAATACCATTAGACATTGATACAATAAGGACAAAGATACATTTTGTTCGTGGTCAACAGGTGATGTTAGATAATGACTTAGCGGAAATATATGGAGTTGAGACCAAGGTTTTTAATCAGGCTGTTAAGCGTAATAACGAACGTTTTCCTGAATATTTTTGTTTTCAATTGACTGAGGAAGAATTTGATACTTTAAGGTCACAATTTGTGACCTTAAAAAGGACAGGGCGTGGACAACATAGAAAATATCTACCATTTGTATTTACAGAACAAGGAATTTCTATGCTTTCTGCAGTTTTACATAGTGAAACCGCTATTCAAGTAAGTATTAAAATAATTAATACGTTTGTAGAAATGAGGCGCTTCATCTACAACAATGCCCAAATATTTACTCGGTTAGATTTGGTAGAAAAAAAACAAATTTCTTTCGAATTAGAAACTGAAAAAAAATTCGAAAACTTGTTTCAAGCATTGGAAAAATCTCAAGAATCGCCAAAACAGGGGATTTTTTACGATGGTCAGGTATATGATGCTTATATTTTCGTCTGTAACCTAATACGTAAGGCAAAAAAATCCTTAGTACTGGTTGATAATTATGTAGACGAATCCGTATTATCCTTGCTTAGTAAACGAGCTGACGGAATCACCACAATTATCTATACTAAATCTGTTTCAAAGCAATTGGCGCTTGATCTTAAAAAACACAATGAACAATATTCCCAGATAACGATAAAGGTTTTTGAAAATTCTCATGATCGTTTTTTAATAATTGACGAAAAGGAAATTTATCATATCGGCGCATCATTGAAAGACCTTGGCAAAAAATGGTTTGCTTTTTCAAGGCTTGAATTAGGAGCGGTGGAAGTGCTGCAAAAACTGAAGGGAAGTAATGCTGATTAATAATTAAGTTAAGATGAAACAAGTCTTAAAACCAAGTTGCTGCTTTTTGAGATTGCTATAAAGATTACAGGGGTGAAAAAATAAATTATCTTGGTCTATCGAACAGAGCAATAGAGGTCTGGTTGTGATCCGTATGCAAAAGTATTACGTTATACCAATCGCAAACAGGATTGCAGGGGAAGTAATTGAAATTTCTTGAAATAATTTTGGAAGTAATAAATAATTGAAGCTATGCAAGGATTTGAATTTACCCCACAACAAATTCAGGAATTAAAATTTCAGCATCGATTGCTGAAAAATAAAAAAGCGGCATATCGCATTAACGCAATTTATTTGCTTGGCACTGGTTGGACGCAGGAAAAAGTTTGCGAAGCGCTAATTATGGATGAAGGTACGTTGCGCCACTATGTAAAACGCTATCAAGAAGGTGGAGTGAAAAATCTCATTAGCAACCATTATCTGGGCGGACAAGGGAAACTCACTAAGGACGAGGAGTTGCTTTTAGACCAGCATTTAGAGCAAACGCTTTATTTGGATGCGAAAAGCGTGGCTGATTACATTTGGAAAACCTTTGGAGAAAAGTATACTGTCAGAGGTGTAACTGAATTATTGAAACGACTCAACTATGTTTACAAGAAGCCAAAAGTGATACCTGGAAAGGCTAATACTGAAATGCAAAAAGATTTTTTGACTCGTTACGAAACTTTGAAAAACAGTCTCGAGCCTAACGATAAAATTCTTTTTATGGATGGAGTGCATCCTCAGCACAACACGATTGCTGCCTATGGCTGGATTAAGAAAGGACAAGAAAAAGAGATCAAAAGTAACACTGGTAGGCAGCGTTTAAACATTAATGGTGCGTTGGAGCTGAACACTTACAAAGTAACAGTTACTTTTGAAGAAACATTGAATGCGATAACAGTGCTAGCTTTATTTAAGAAACTAAGAAAGGTTTACAAAAAAGCTGGGAAACTTTACGTCATTTGCGACAATGCAAAATATTACAAAAAAGACACAGTACTTTTAGAGGCGAAAAACTTAAATATTGAACTTGTTTTTTTACCGTCCTATTCGCCTAATTTGAATTTGATCGAGCGTTTTTGGAAGCTATTCAAGAAACGCGTGCTGTATAACCAGTATTACGAAAAATTTTCAGATTTCAAAGAAGCTGTGGAATATTTTTTTAATGGTGGAATGAAAAAATACAAATCGGAACTTAAAACATTATTGACTGAAAATTTTCAAATTATTGGGCAGCAGCCCTGAAAACCTGTTTTCCTTTAGTATATGTGTTTTGCCGTATTTGTCTATTTATGGCAATGATTATCGGTTAGTCTTAGTTATGAACGGAGGGAACGGATTTATAACACGTTACTTAAAACTCTGAGTGTTAGCTCAGAGATGGAGTTTTCTTGAATTTACGTAAGTAAATTCAAGCGAGCATAGCTCGTAACAGTTGATATCATGGGCGTAAGTCCATGGAGATTCATTTAGATAAGTTAAATTCAGAAAATCACCAATGAAAAACAAAATAGTTATCGATACTTTATATACAGAAATATGCGACTGTATACAAATTCACTGTTATTTGACTAATTTTTATAAACAAGATAATAAGTTTCTCAATGAAGCAAAACATTTTTTTTATGATCTTCGTATAATGCTTACTGATCTATTGGTTTTAAAAGTTGTGCGCTTATTTGATCCTGCTGACACAGGTGGACGTGTTAATTTCTCACTTAAAAAGATATTGCCTTTGATAGATAATATAAATGAAAAAGCCAAATTAGACGCAGTATATGTTAAACTAGCTCCAAAAGTTGAGAAATTAAAAACATATAGAAACAAAGAACTTGCACATTTTGATTATAAGATAGCAACTGCGACGCAACGTGCGAAAAATCTACAAGAACTAGAGAACGTGGCAGTCTACTGTTTAGACTTATTAAAAAAAGTATATGAAGCGCTAAGGGGTAATGAAATCGACTGGTGGGATAATGACCCACCCCCATCTTTTTGGAGCTCCTATAATGATGTAAATAATTTACTTTTTTATGGCACATTCCTTTGGAAAAATAGAAACAATCCTGATTGTGCAAAAATTAAGCATATGGCGGATGGTCAAAATGAGGTAGATGATGAGAGTTTTTGATTGGCTAATGGTAATAGCGGTTTTATTCGCTCCTTTAGTAGCCCTTAGAGTACAAACGTGGATAGAAGATTGGCGTTCTAAGAAAATAAGACAACTTACTATATTTAAAACCCTTATGACTACTAGAGCGAATCGATTGTCTACAGAACATGTACAAGCATTAAATATGATTGATTTAGAGTTTTATTCCGATAAAAAGGTTATAGCTGCTTGGAAAAAACATAGGGAACATTTTTACCCAGCAACTGAAGCAACTAATGAGCAACAAATAAAAGATTGGGTTGATAAATCAACCGATCTTTTTGTGGATTTACTAATTGAGATGGGTGAAAAATTAGGGTACAAGTTTAGTGTAGATGACTTAAAAAGTGGGGCATATCTTCCCAAAGCTCATGGACATTATATTTCAGAACAAGAAGAAATGAGAAAAAATGCTCTTGCAGTGCTTAGTGGCAAACAGGCAATTTATATTTCAATGGAAGCTATTGATAAAAAACAGACAGTATAAAATACATTATTTATGCATTGAGTTTCCGTGTTTCAATAAAATGCAGCAAAGTAGTGTGCGAAACTCCCATTATTTTAGCAACAGAAGACTTGGAAACTTTTAATTTTAGTAATTGTTTGATTTCTTCTTTTCTGTTGAGCTTAGAAGAACTAAGAGAACCTTTGGGACGACCAAGCTGTTTCCCTTTACTAATAGCGGTTTGTAAACCATGTTTAGTGCGCTCAGAAATTAAATCGCGCTCTATTTCAGCAAACAAGCCGAACATAGCCATGATGACTTTGTTGTGTATACTTTGTTTGCCATCGACAATAAGGTATTCTTTGATCGCAATAAGTTGAATTTTGTTTTTGATAAATTCATCGATTAAGAAGATAATTTGACTAAGACTGCGACCGAGACGGGATAGTTCGCTAACAATAATGGTATCACCAACAGTTAGCTTTTTTAGTAAGTAGTCAATTTTACGTTCTTTAGTAGATTTGCGCGATGATACTTGCGCCTCGATAAACTGTGTAATTTTGATTTTATGTTTTCATGAGTATTCTAAAATTGCTAATTTTTGGTTAGCTAAATCTTGCTTATTGGTTGATACTCGAAGGTAGGCTAGGGTGGGTATTTTTACATGTAGCCACCAAAAATTAGTTTATGTACAATACTGTAAATTTTGATTGATAGGAAAAATCAATATGTTTACAACTTACGATTATGCATTAGCTTCCGATTATGCTTATAATCCTAGTCCACAAAAACTTAGACCTGGATGGAGATTAGTTCAGATTGCCAATCTTCGGGAAGGTAACTTAAATGGTTTTGCTTATTCTGGAGTTGCTATTACCAAAGATGGCTGTCCTGAGGTAATTATTGCACATAGAGGAACAGATCCACAATATATAGCCAATTTAGTGTCAGACGCATATATAGTACTTGGTATGCGTCCACCAGCTCAAACTAGCGCTTTGCAGTTTTCTCAAGCCATCAGAGATTTAGTTAGAACTGATCCTACTTATAATGACAAAAGATGTTTTGTTGAAACTGGACATTCTCTTGGCGCGCTGCATGCTGAATTAAATGCGCTACATTTTAGCGCCCCTACCCATGTTATACCAGGATATACTACAAAAACTATTACTTTTGATAGTCCTGGTATTGCACAAAATATGTTACAGCAAGATGATTTTAGACCAGCTAATAGGGATGCTTTTCCTATTACTTCTTATCTTTCATCGCCGAATATAATTAATACAGCTAATAATGAACATTATGCTGCTAAACTAGCCCGCATTTTTGTTCCTCATATTAAACAATTGTTAACCGCTGATCTAAATATATTATTATTAGGAAACTTTACTTTTAAAGGATTATTTGAAGTTTTAAAAGGAGTAGTCACAATCGAACTTGAGCATCAATTAAGAATGCATGCTCTAGATAATATTCTAGCTACATTTCATATTGCAACTGGTGAGCCGGCTTTACAAGCTCCTATTTTATCATGGCCAAGTAAAATTCAGCATGCTGAATATCGTGCTAAACGCACTCATGGCTTTATAAATGGCATATATTCTAGTGTAGTATCCTTTTTTTCAACTGTTAGATCAGATGCTGATTATTTAAGAATACAGAATAGAGAGGAAGAAAGGAGTTTACAGCAGATTTCTGGTTATAGTATAGCAGATGCTTGGCTAATTGTTCCACCATATTTGAGACGTTCTCATATGGAATATTGTACTGACTCCTTAAATACATTTGATTTATTTTTTGCTAATGAACCACAAAGGCGAAGGTTTGAAAATACCTTAGGGTTTCATAAAGTTCCATCTTTATGTCAGGATAAGGAAATAAATTCCTCTCTTGTTAGGCAGATACAACTAGACTCAAAAATGCAGGAATTTGATTTAAATCCAATTTAATAATATATAAAATGGAGAATAATTATGTTTTCGCAACTAAGTCCAATTGATGAAGTTAGTAAAGTAACTAAACTTGATGATATTAGTAGGGCATGGTCAAGATATAAAGCATCTTCTCAACTACCCCCTGATGAAAGAACAGGATTATTGCACGATTTTATGAAAAAATTATATCATGAAACTGCGCTTTTTTTACACACCAAAGATACCAGTACACATGATAAGGAATTAATTCAACATGCATACAAAACAGCTTATGAGGAATATGAAAGATTTCATCAGACTTTATCGCCTGGAAACCGTAGCTATTTAATATTATGTATAGCATGTTATAGCAATCTTTTAAATAATGCTTTAGCAATAAGTGAAGAGGAAACTCGTTTGAAAGTTATGGAAAATATGGGTACAACATTACCAACTGGTCACAAACCAGAATTTAAAAAAGAGCTTTACGCTGCTGGTGGTTCTGTTGGATATGCTCTTCTTTATTATGAGATGAAAAACCTAATGGGGTCTTTTTTAAAAAATACACTTAGTAGTAATACTATATCAACCTTACGATTTATTGGAACAATATCATTGGTTATTAGCGTGATGGTTTTCATCGCATCAGTTTGCTTAGCAGCCAATAAATGTCGACCAGTGATAAAAAGTCATGGTTTATCAGGGTTATTTTCTTCAGACAGAATATATCCTTTAACAAAAGCAAAATTAACTTGCTTAATAGAAGAACGAGAAAACCTTCTGGCTTTAGCTACAAGTTATGAAAGCAAGATAGTACAAGACCAAAGAGTCGGTAATTTTTTGTAGAGTTATAGTCTCTAATAAAGAGACTATTTTTAGTTTACTATATTAGGAGAAAAATTATGCCAATAGCTATTTTTATAGATGGTGACATTACATATAATGGAGCTAATTTTAATGTTCCTCTTAACTTATATAAACTTGACATAAATGTTCATCCACCAGTTCCTGTTATTCAGGGACAGAAAGTACCATGGCCAAAAATTCAATTTGATAGAATTAAGGCTGACTATACCTCTTACTTACATCCTGTCCTTGGTCCGGAAGCAGTAGACACCCAAATTGTTGATTTATTAAATACAGTACACGGATTTTATAATAGCACACTTAGAACTTTAAGCGATGTCAATTATTTTAGAACAATTGCACAAACAAATACTTTAATTGATATAGCAAATGAGTTACTAAATGAGATTGATAACTTATTAAGTCGCATAGGTCGCCATCCAGAAGTACAAGATTTACAAAATATGCAAGGACTTTTGACTAGATCGCGAGATCGTTTACGTTTAGATCTAGTTATTGGTCAAGAAATAGACAGAATTTTACATCCGGCACAACCTAGACCAATTCCTCCAAGTTGGGGTACTGGTACATACGTACTTGTGGCCGTTATCGGAGGCATGCTTTGTGCTCTAACTGGAGGAGGACTTGCTCTTGTGGTTGCCGGAGCAACTATTAAGGCTATAGCTACTGGAGCAATTATAGGAGCAATAGTTGGAACTGCGGGCAGCCTTTTTACGGTTGACCAAGTTTGGAGATATTATCAAAACAAATACCAAGAAGTTCTTAATCAAGAACGAATGGCATATGAAGATTCATGTTTGGGATTACAAAGGGCTGGTTTGGTTGCTAACTTTGGTCAGGAAGATCGAGACGCTGCTCTACGAGCTGAACAAAGAATAAATGCTTTGGCATTACCAGCACCACAACAACAGCAAAGAAGTTGTATTATCCTTTAAATTACAACTACTATCTAATTACCGCTGATTTTTCTTGTGGAAATAAATTTAGCGAAGATCTGAATTTTCTATCCTTGCGGCAAGCTACAGGGTATTAAGAAAATTTTTACTTCGGGACCGACCTTCGCTTATAAAATTGGAAACCCCCGTGGTTTTCAAATTTTACGCGAAAGGTGCCCGTGGCAAGCCACGATAAATACTGTATTAATTTTTAATTTAAAAGGTGAATATTATGCATACAACTCCTAATACGTCGAGCTCTACACTTGTTTCTGACAATCAAACAATAACTCAAGCGATGGTTTTATTAGAAAATACCATTCAACGGTTATGTAATGGCTTTTCTTCATTAATAGATGATGGATTAGTTACTAAAGAAGCAATACCTATAATTAGGGGATTAATTCAAATATTAAATTCTTTTGAAGTTAATGCTTTAATTGCATTATTTAAAACAGCATTACCTGATTATATTTCGGCTGTATCGCATTTTTATAATCAACTCCCAGTACTCTTGAGAAAGTTTTTTTCGGAGGAGGATACCAGAAAAAAATTATATGAATTAATTACCATTTATGTATCAGGAATTGAACGCGGTAAAATTGAACAAATGTTTTCAGGCAAGTCTTTTCCCGACCATATTTATTCACCTAAAGATATTTTACCGGCAACAGCAGATGAATTATTAAACAAGTTAAAGCTGGAACAGCTAAAAAAATCTCTGGATCGCCCAGAGATTAATGTGTTAAGACCACTAGCTGGGTCTGTAGAGTTACCTTTTGGTTTAGGGGATGTTTTAGACCTCCCCAGAAAATTTGCATTAATAATAGTGTTCGACCTAATATTTGGTCCTCAGAAAGGGAAACAATTGTTAACATATTTAAATTCCATTGGTTTTAGCAATAGGGCTTTGGTTAAGCTTATATTGCATCTCATTGATGTTCTTAAACCGCCAATTAATAACCCATTAATTCACGAGGTAATTAAAGCACTTTATAGAAGAATACCAATTCAGCCATTACCGACCATGTCCTGTTTTACTGTTAAACGAATAGAAGGTTTGGATTTAGTGCCTGTAATTGGGGACGGTCATTGTTTTTATAGAGCGGTTACTTACTATTTATCTCATGGTGAGAATATAACTTTTTTACGTAATATAGTTGCTGCAAATCTTGAACATAATCAAGACCAATATAAAGATTTTATAACCTTAGAAACTGGTCAAACCATACAAGAATATATTGAAAGAGTAAGAGCAAGACCTGAGTGGGCTGGGCAACTAGAACAAGTTATATTGGCGCGTTTGCTTAACCGTCCTATAGTGGTGGTCGGACCAGATGACAACATAAGAAATCGTGGTGATGTTGAAGCGGCTCTATCAAGACAGGGAGCTGGTGATCCAATATTTGTTCGCTATGATGGAATTAGTCATTATGATGCTTTAGTATTAAACGATGGACTCAATAGTAGAGCAATTTTACGACAGCTAATACAACAAGAAGCTGTCCCTGTTGTTAATCCTCCTATCCCTTCAGTTATAGAACGACCTGCCCCATCGTCCTTGCCACCACCTTCTCCTACCCCACTATCTCCACAAAATAGTGGTATATTAGAGCCACAACAATATGATGCTTTACTGATGCTCTTGCGAAAATACAAAGACATATCAGGCGGACCGGGATTAAGACCTGAGTATTTAGTGGAGTTAGATCAATTAATTCAAAGAATGTTTGAGGATATTGATAGTCATAAAGTTAATCATATCCCTGTAAAATTTGTAGAAGATTTAATTAGAATTGCCGAACAATCTATAAGAATAGCAAGAAATAGTACTGATTATAATCAAGAGAGAGTTAGTAGAATAGAATCATTTGTTAATGATGACTTAAAACAGCTTTTTTGTTGTTCTTCCTCATTAAATCCAGCCGCTTCCATTTCTATAAGCACAAGTTCAACTATTGCGGCTGGATTTTTTGCTATACAGCCCGCGTCAAATGCAGAAAATCCTGGGTCAAAAAAACACTCGCGCTCAGATGATAAGTCAAATGGTGACAAACATCCACGTCCTGGAAGTTAGTAGCCATCTAAAAAGGTAGTTTACGTTAAAATTGGATTGCATCGCAGACAATATTCTGGCACTAACGTGTTGATTTTCTTGAAATGATCTTGGGGTTCCAAGCCCTAATCGACCAAATTTCCGTCAACCTGTTTTTAGTCCATAGTTAGCTTAGCAATTAGC
>MGXG01000036.1 GCA_001801285.1 Gammaproteobacteria bacterium GWE2_37_16 | reverse complement strand
GAAACACCTCTAACCGCTATTGGCATTGGTTCTTTCGGACCTATAGATTTGGACATAAATTCCAAAACTTATGGCTACATCACAACTCCACCCAAATCGGGCTGGCAAAATTTTGATTTTGTCGGCGCGGTCAAAAGCGCTTTTAATTTGCCCATTGGTTTTGATACCGATGTCAACGGCGCAGCTCTTGGTGAATATCGCTTTGGAGCCGGACAAGGTCTGGATACGTTTTTATATGTGACGGTTGGCACAGGCATTGGGGTCGGCGGCATGATGTCCGGTCAATTAATGCACGGTTTGATTCATCCTGAAATGGGACATATTTTCATTCCACATGATAAAGAACGTGATCCATTTGCTGGCATTTGCCCTTTTCATGGCGATTGTCTTGAGGGTTTAGCGTCTGGTCCTGCCATGATGAAACGCTGGAAGATTAAATCCGCACTTGATTTACCCGTAGATCATCCAGGCTGGGATTTAGAAGCAGATTACCTTGGTCTTGCTTTTGCCAATTATATTATGACTCTTTCACCACAGCGCATTATTGTCGGCGGCGGTGTCATGAAACAAAAAAATCTGATCGCTAAAATTCGCCCACGTGTCTTAAAAATGCTCAATGGTTACATAAAGAGTGACAAAATCATCCAAGACATTAATAATTACATCGTTGCGCCAAGGCTTAGGGATAATGCGGGAATTTGCGGCGCGATTGCGCTGGCAGAGATGGTTTGTAAGCGCTCTATTAATGAACAGAGCTAGTATTACAAATACAAGCGAAACATAATTTATGAAAAAAAAATCCGAAAATAAAAAAATCAGTGTCATAAAAAACAACGATAAACACATCAATATAATTTATACACAGATTGCGTCTGTTATCAAAGAAGCACGTGCAAAAGTTATGCTTACCATTGATACAACAATGGTGCAAGCTTATTGGCATATTGGCAAATACATTGTGGAAGAAGAACAAAGAGGCAAGGCTAGGGCTGATTATGGAATGTATTTGATAAGTGAGATTTCCACCAAACTAAACCATGAATTTGGTCATGGATTTAGCGTTAGAACACTAATTGATATCAGAAAATTCTATCTTACCTATTCTGTAACCGAGAACAAAAAAACGCACGCACTGCGTGCGAAATCTCCAGAACCAAAATTCAACAATAATCTTTCATGGACGCATTACAGGTCTCTAATGAGTGAAAACAACTCAACAATTAGAGCATTTTATGAACTAGAAACCCTCAAGAACAACTGGTCTGCGCGCGAACTAGAGCGACAAATGGGTAGTTTGTTATTTGAAAGGTTAGCAAAAAGTAAAGATAAAAAAGGATTAATGAAATTATCCTGTAAAGGACAAGAAATTACAAAACCTGAAGATGCAATAAAAGAACCGTTCGTTTTAGAATTTTTAAACATACCTGAATCACACCAACTAGTAGAATCCAGATTAGAAGACGCACTAATAAGCAATATGCAAAATTTTTTACTAGAACTAGGACGCGGCTTTGCTTTTATTGCAAGGCAAAAACGTCTAACTTTAGATGGCAATCACTTTTATGCCGATTTGGTTTTTTATCATACCATCCTTCATGCTTACATAATCGTAGATTTGAAGACAAAGCCGCTAACCCACGGCGATTTAGGACAAATGCAGTTGTATGTAAATTATTTTGATATGGAAATAAAAACAGAAAATGACAACCCAACAATTGGTTTGATTTTATGTACAAAACAAAATAAAAAAATGGTGAAATATACATTGGGCGATAAAGCTAAACAGATTTTTGCCAGCAAATATCAATTTAATTTACCAACTGAAAAAGAGTTAGAAACAGAGTTAAAAAGAGAAATAAAAGAACTTAAGTATAAATTGGGGCATAAGGTATGATGATAACTCCAGATAGCCTATTGAAACTTTTATCACTCATAATAGTAGCCATAATTGCTTTTTTATTAAATAAGTTTTTTTATAACCGACCAAAAATTGTTGCTTATTACGGACATTTTTCAAGGCATCTTTTAAAGAAACATACACCTATAGAAGTTTTTACACACAGTGTTATTGTAAGGAATATAGGTCAAATGACAGCAACAAATGTCAGATTGGGGCATAGAAAAACCAGAGATAACGAGGGCAAAACTTTAGATTTTCCAGAAATTAGTATATTTCCTGAAGTAATGTATAGCATTGCTGATCTGCCCGATGGAGGAAAAGAAATCATTTTTCCTACTTTGGTTGCTAACAAACAAATAACTATATCTTATTTATATTTTCTCGAACGGTATATAAATTTTAATACACACGTAGAATGCAACGAAGGAGCAGCAGAGATTATTAGAATAATTCCAACAAGGGAATTACCAAGCTGGAAGAAAATTATATTATTCTGCTTACTTTTTGTGGGTGCTTCTACGGTATTATATTTTACAATACATTTTTTATTAAGTTTGAACTGAAATTTTTAAACGTAGAGGATCTAAACTATGACACAACACATTAACGAAATCGGTAAAATTTATCATCGTCCGTGGGGTTCTTACCAAACTCTCGCTCTCGAGGATGGCTATCAAGTAAAAAGTATTACCGTCAATCCAGCTGGACGCCTCTCTTTACAAAAACATACTCATCGCGCTGAACATTGGCTCGTTGTCAAAGGCAGCCCAACCATAACCGTCGGTAACGAAACTAAAACTTATCAAGTTGGTGAAAAAATCTTTATCGACAAAGAAATTTTACATCGCGCAGAAAACTTAACCTTAGAACCTGCAACATTCATCGAAGTGCAGCTAGGTTCATATTTAGGAGAAGATGATATTGTCCGGGTAGAAGATATCTACGGAAGATAAGTTCACAAAGAAGTGAAATTATAATCCCATAGCCGCAAGCCCGTAGCCGCAAGCCCGTAGCCACAAGCTTTAGCTTGCGTATTAAATATGACAAAGATTTTAGGTTATTTATGGATTTTAATTTGGTTTGTAGGTTTTTACAGTACTATGTGAAACTTAATATTTGGACATTATCGACCTCGCAGGCTAAAGCCTGCGGCTACGGTATCTTTGGTGGTTATCCTAGGGAGTTACAGAAATATAAAGTAAAAACATAACATTATGATAATTTTAATATTCCGCTCCGTTTTCATCGCACTATCGGCTATCTTTGCTGTTTTTTTAATTAAAGATGTTGCTAAAAGCGATTTAGATAAAGAAAGTGGCAACGTCTACACCGCTTCGGCAATCGGTTTTGTCAGTAGTTTTTTTGACGCCCTAGGAATCGGCAGCTTTGCTATAGCCACGGTTTTACTAAGAGCCTTCAAACAAATACCCGACCGACTCATACCAGGAACTTTAAATGTAATGTGCATTCTGCCAACATTTTTAGAAGCATTTATATACATTGGCATTATTCAAACTGATTTTTTGACTTTGTTCTGTATGGTTAATGCCGCCTGGATTGGCGGTTGGCTCGGTGCCGGTTATGTCACCAAATTGCCAGAACGAAAAATTCAGGTTGGAATGTCAATTGCCTTATTTCTTGCTGCCACCAATATGCTTTTACACCAATTGAATTTAATGCCCGCAGCGCATGGAGCCAGCCTGGGCGTACGGGGAATCAGCCTAGTAATAGCCACTTTTGCCAGCGTTATTATTGGTGCCTTGGTTAATATCGGCATTGGCTTTTTTGCGCCCTGCTTAAGCCTGGCTTTCTTATTGGGAATGAGTGCCAAATCTGCCTTTCCGATCATGATGACTGCGGCGGCAACATGCAGTTATGCAAGTAGCTTCACATTTATCCGCCAAAACGCTTACAGCAAAAAAGTAACCGCCTGTATGGCTGTTTTTGGTATGTTTGGCGTTTTAATAGCCGCTTTTATCGTAAAAAGCTTACCGCTCAACACATTGATCTGGCTTGTCATGGCAATTATTTATTATGCAAGTATTTCTCTTTTTTTGGTAAAGAAAAAATAAAATAGTAGCCACAGATAAGACACATCATTTATGCAAAGCAGTCGTCAATTTTTCATCTATTTTGACACTAAACTTTTGCTTTGTATTTGCAAGAGCTAAAAAACCATCAACCTGTTTTTGCGCATGAGATTGAATTTCCTGAATTAAAGGCTGTTGATAAACCAATTTTCCCTGTCGAAATATAGGCTGCAATAAATCTTCTGCACCAAGGTCTTGCTGAACATTATGATTACTGATGCCTAATTTTTCATCATAAATAACATCATAAAGTAAATGACCATTCTGATAAAAACGCCGAACTTGTTGAATACCTGGTAACGTTCTCTTTTCAGTTTCATCCGATATCTTTGCTTTATATTCCCATTCACCGCTAACACTCTGCACTGCCGTTAATTTATAAATCACATTCAAAGACGGCTGATCATCACACGTTACAACTTTAGTCCCAACACCCCACCCATCAATTGGCGCGCCACAAGATTTTATTTTCTGGATCGAATATTCATCCAAACCGCCACTAGCAAAAATTTTTACATTAGGAAAGCCAGCCTGATCTAACCTATCGCGCACTTTTTTGCTTATGGCAACCAAATCTCCCGAATCAAGTCGCACCCCATAAAGACCGCGCCCTTGATCTTGCAATTCCTTGGCAACCATAATGGCATTTTCTATCCCTTGTGCCGTCTGATAAGTATCGAGAACTAAAATAGTTTGATCCTGGATAATATCAGCAAAAACTCGAAAAGCTTCCAGCTCTGTAGAAAAAGACATTACCCAGCTATGTGCCATCGTCCCTTTAATTGGTATATTATAAATTTTACCAGCCAAAACATTGGAAGTGGCGACGCAACCTCCAATATAAGCAGCCCGACTCGCAGTAAGACCACCATCTTGCCCCTGCGCACGTCGCAAACCAAATTCAATCACCGGATCAGAAACAGCCGCTCTACATACTCGGGAAGCTTTCGTTGCCGCCAAAGTAGAAAAACCTATTAAATTAAGCAAAATGGTTTCGAGCAGTTGACATTGCAGTAATGGTCCTTTGATTCTTAACATTGGCTCTTTGGCAAAAACTAATGTTCCTTCTAAAACAGCTTCTATATCACAGGTAAATTTCAATACACGCAGATACTCAATAAAACCGTCTGCAAAAAACGGTTCATCATTCGAAGTTTTTAGCGATGTCAAATATTCCAACTCATCCTTATGAAAACTAAAGTTATTTAAATACTCTATAACATCCGCTAAACCACAAGCTATAGCATAATTTCCATGAAATGGTAGAGAACGAAATGATAATTGAAAAACAGCATTCTGTTCGGCTTTACCACATTTCCAGTAGCCATAAGCCATAGTGAGCTGATATTGATCAGTCAGTAATAAAGATAGTCTTTGCATGTTTCTATTATACCTAAAATTAAAATTAAATTTAAAGTGCAATCTATTTAATTAGCGATTAAAATTATCAATCAGAATGGATTTTGTTTTCAATTATTTTTTTATTTTAGATCATATTTTTAATATACAATATAATAAAGGGGGATAAGAATGGCAAGAGGAGTCAACAAAGTAATTTTGATCGGTAACTTAGGCAGTGATCCTGAAGTACGTTATACTCCAAATGGTAATGCAGTTGCAAATATTTCTTTGGCAACCAGTGAAGTTTGGCGTGATAAACAATCAGGGGAACTACAAGAACGTACCGAATGGCATCGTGTAGTTTTTTTTAATCGACTAGCAGAAATTGTTGGGGAATTTTTACACAAAGGTTCCAAGTGTTATGTAGAAGGCTCATTGCGCACAAGAAAGTGGCAAGATAAAACAGGACAAGAACGTTACACTACAGAAATTATCGCAACAGAAATGCATATTTTGGATAGTCGTAGCGGAAGTGGTGTTCCAAGTCAAACTGCTCACCGTACCGCACCAATAGCTCCAGATCTTCAAGCTATCCATGACCCAGTGCTTCATCCAATCGAAGCCTCTGAAGCAACTACCCCTGTCGCAACCACGCTTGCGGCGGAAAGCTTTCCTGGCGGAAACAACTTCGGCGGCGAAGATATTCCATTTTAATTTCACAGGGAGTGAAATTAATTTAGCCGCAGGAGTCGGCTATTTAAGAAGATCAGGAACTAAAATATCTGCTTTCTACATGTGTACTTTCACATACATGTAGAAAGCAGTTTAATAAAAATTTTATAGTTGCCACTATTTGGTGGTTCCATATTTCGAAGCTGCACTATTTTTTAAAAATCCCACTACTTGTTCATCCTCAAGCAACTGCAAACTTTTTAAGGCATATTATCTACGTATTTCTTTTCTGCAACCACAAAATGAGCTTTATTTAACCCCATCATTAAAGCTAAAGCTCCTGCAACGTAAATCGACGAATAAGTACCAATTAAAATACCTATAATCATCGCCAAAGAAAAACCAAACAGCATCTCACCACCAAAAATCAATAGTGCAGATATTATTACTAGAGTAAGCCCAGATGTCATGATAGTTCGCGATAAGGTCTGATTCACAGATAAATTTAGAATTTCTGTTGCGGTCGATTTACGAAATTTACGGAAATTTTCCCGCGCACGATCGTAAACAACGATAGTGTCATTAAGAGAATAACCTAAAACTGTCAAAATCGATGCCAACGCAATCAAATTAAACTCAATATGAAATAAAGAAAACACACCCAAAATAATAATAGGGTCATGTATCAAAGATAAAGCGGCACTAATAGCAAAACGATATTCAAAACGCAAAGCGATATAAATCATAATCGCCAATAAAGAAATAACTATCGCCAAAATACCATTCGTCACTAAAGCTTTACCAACTTGTGGTCCAATAAATTCAGCACTCTGAAACGTAGCTCCATGCAAAACCCCTAAAACTTGATTATTCAAATCTTGTTGCGAAACGTTTTTATGCGGTTTAAAACGAATCATCACATCCCTAGTACTACCATAAGCTTGTGCCACTGCATCAGAAAAATCGGATTGATTTAGCTGTTGTCGAATCTGATTTAAATCAGCTGGCTGCGCATAACTAACCTGCATTTGCGTTCCACCAGTAAAATCAAGACCAAACTCAAGTCCTTTAACAGAAAGCGAAATAATCGCAATGGCAAATAAAATACAGGAAAACAACGCCGCCCACTTGCGCTGTGCCATAAAATCGATACTCGTTTTGTGACTAAAAAATTCCATAAAACACCCTACACTTGAAATTATAAATTTTGAATTTTGAATTTTAAATTAATGAATCACTATGTGATAATTTTATTCAGGCATGTAAATAATACCATATAAATTAATGCGTTACTTTCCAGATTTTAAAAACAACATCGCGTAAGCTATTCATCAATTTAAAATTCAAAATTTCCCAGCTATTCCCCGTACCGCCTCAGCAATTTCCTCAGCCATCTGCCTCACCAAACACTCATCTTCGCCCTCAACCATAACACGTATTAATGGCTCAGTACCAGAAGCACGCAATAGAACACGCCCTCTTTGCCCTAAACGTTGTTCAACCATACGTACCACATCTAAAACTTGCAATTCTTTTGCCAGATTAACTGGTTGCGCAATTTTAACGTTTAATAAAATTTGAGGTAATTTCAACATTTCCGACTTAAGTTTCCCTAAAGATTGACCTGTGTTATACATAATAGATAAAATCTGTAGCGCACTAATAATGCCATCACCCGTAGTAGTCAAACCAAGGTTAACAATATGCCCAGAAGACTCGCCACCGAGCATCCAATTATTCTTGCGCAATGCCTCTAAAACATAACGGTCGCCAACATTGGTCCGTTGAAAAGCTATACCTAAATCTGCAAAGCTCTTTTCTAATCCAAAATTACTCATGCTTGTACCGATAACACCTCCTTGTAGATTGTTATGGCTTTGATAATATTTTGCCATAATGAATAGAAGCTCATCACCATCAACAACCACACCATTTTCATCAACCATGACCACGCGATCGCCATCACCATCAAATGCAACTCCAACATCGGCTTTTTCCGCCAAAACCGCTTTAGCCAGGTTTTCCGGATATGTCGAACCACACCGATCATTAATATTAAATCCGTTGGGAGCATTACCCCGTTCATAAATTTCCGCGCCCAGCTCCCGAAAAACCAGCGGCGCAGCTTTATAAGTTGCACCATTAGCACAATCAACAACAATTTTCATTCCTGTTAAACAACTATTCAACCCTAAAGTACTTTTACAAAATTCTACATAGCGACCAATAGCATCATTAACCCGCTTTGCTTTACCAAGTTCGGCAGCTGAGACTATTTGCATAGGTTTTTCTAGCTGATCTTCTATCGCATATTCCAACTCATCGGAAATCTTCACCCCTTCTTTAGAAAAAAACTTGATACCATTATCGTAATAAGGATTATGTGAAGCACTAATCACCACACCAGCACTTGCCCGCAAAGTTCTAGTTAAGTAAGCAATCGCTGGCGTTGGCATTGGACCCAACAAATCAACATTCATACCAGCCGCAGTTAAGCCGGCCTCCAATACCGACTCCAGCAAATAACCTGAAATACGCGTATCTTTGCCAATCAAAACCTTACTTTTGCCTTGCTCTTTAAAAACATTACCAACAGCCCACCCTAGTTTGAGCACAAACTCAGGATGAATCAGCGATTCTCCAACGCGCCCACGAATACCATCTGTTCCAAAATATTTCTTTTTTTGCATAATAATTATTGTGATCCTTGTTTTATGTAAATTAAATTACTATATTTTTCAATAAGTTATATTAGGGATCAGTAACTTCTCAAAAACCATAGGTAAATTGCAAGAATAACGTAGCCGCAAGCTTTAGCTTGCGTTTCCATTATTGCGTACATATATGATTTAGCACAGATATTGGCGCAGGCTAAAGCCTGCGGCTACGTAATCATAATTACAATATCATAATTACAATACCAGAACTTTTTGAGATATTACAAGAATCAGCTTTTACATTTCCTCTACTTTAGAATTATCCTGCGCTACTTCTTTTCTTTTGCGCGTTCTTTTAGGTTTTTTTTCTACTACTTGCTCTTTCCAGTCTTCTGGTGCATGCGGTTTCTTTCCATGCATAATTTCTTCAATCTGGTCTTTATCTATCGTTTCGTACTTAATCAATGCTTCAGCCATATTGCGCAGCTTGTCCAGATTAGCGCGTAAAATTTCTTCAGCGTGTTTATAGTTGCGATCGATAATGGCACGAATTTCCTTGTCTATTTGCGCAGTAGTATCTTCAGAAATCAGTTTATGCGATGTAATAGAGCGACCTAAAAACACTTCCCCCTCTTCTTGACCATAAACTAATGGACCCAATTTTGCAGATAACCCCCACCTTGTAACCATATTGCGCGCTATTTCAGTCGCTTTTTCAATATCATTGGAAGCTCCTGTTGTGGCGCTATCTTGACCAAACTGTAAAACCTCAGCAACACGCCCACCAAATAAACCACAAATTTGGCTCTCCAACCTCTGCTTGGAAAGACTGTAACGATCTTCTTCTGGTAAAAACATAGTGACGCCTAAAGCGCGTCCACGAGGAATAATACTTACTTTATAAACTGGATCATGTTCGGCAACAGCTCGACCAACAATGGCATGCCCAGCTTCATGATACGCGGTCAGCTGCTTTTCTTTATCATTCATCACCATCGAACGCCGTTCTGCACCCATAAGTATTTTGTCTTTTGCTTTTTCCAGATCCAAATTATCAACAAATTTTTTATTTGCCCGCGCTGCAAAAAGAGCCGCCTCATTTGCCAAATTGGCAAGATCAGCACCCGAGAAGCCAGGAGTACCACGCGCAACTGCACTAACATCAAGATTTGGTATAGCAGCAACCTTACGCATGTGCACAGCGAGAATTTTTTCACGCCCCCGCACATCCGGCAACGGAACAACAACCTGACGATCAAAACGTCCAGGTCTTAACAAAGCAGGATCTAAAACATCCGGACGGTTAGTCGCAGCAATAACAATAACGCCCTCTTTACCTTCGAATCCATCCATTTCAACGAGTAATTGGTTCAAGGTTTGCTCGCGTTCATCATGTCCACCACCTAAACCAGCACCACGATGCCTTCCAACTGCATCAATTTCATCAATAAAAATAATACATGGTGCATTTTTTTTCGCAGTATCAAATAAATCACGTACACGTGATGCGCCAACTCCCACAAACATTTCCACAAAATCAGAACCTGAAAT
>MGXG01000035.1 GCA_001801285.1 Gammaproteobacteria bacterium GWE2_37_16 | reverse complement strand
ATAAGAAAAATAATTTCCACAAACAAGAAAATTACAACCAAGTAAAATTAGCTAATTAAAAATTTGAGGCGACAACTTTCTTGACAAATACCGCCTTGATGGAATGAAAATTATTCTTAAAAGAATATTTGCTTTTGTTCCAATAACCTAATTGTAATCTACTTTTGATTGAACCAATACCCCACAACATATATCTTTCTTTTTATCAAATAATGCAATCCTGTATTTTGCAGCATCAGGATTTAATGATTTTAAATAAGATATTTCATTGTCGATTATGAATTGTCTAAAAAGAGCTTTTTTATTTGTTCCTATCTTTGCAATTATATAATTTCCGTTTTGGGGATGTTTTTGGTCACCATTGACAATAAGGAGTGTCCCTTTAGGAAATATAGGTAACATAGAATCATCTTCTGTCTTTAAAGCAAAGATATTTGAGATAGGTTTGAAATTTATCAGCGTTTTTTCGGTAGAAGAAAGAATATCTTGCGCTAGAGTCAAGTGATTAACGGCTTGTTTCCAAGTCAGCAATGGAACCTCAAAGGATGATTTTTTATTACTAATTTCAGCAGAAGAAAAATTAACAGTTTCGCCAATCAAACATTCTAAAGTAATATCAAAATAGTTGGCTAATGTCAGTACAGTTGATAATTTTGGATCATGGGTTTCTCCTGTCATCAACCTGTAAATCACTGGTTGAGCAATTCCAGTACGACGCGAAAGTTCCAAAGTATTTAAATTAAATTTTTCTAGAAGTTTTTTTAAATTTGTACTTATTTTCATCACTACGTCATTTTACATTTAAAATCGATTCCATACTTACAGGCGCATTATTTTTTAATTAGCGTTTAATTGGAAACACACCCATAAATAAAATTATTCGTTGACGTATAAAAAATATCATGTTATTAATATAATTATACTTTAAGGTATAAAGCCTCGGCCAAGCGGTAACTTGGCTGAGGCGCACTAAAGAGATAAGTATAACCTATGTAAGTGACACTTTAATTACTTTAGCAATGCTGATTGTATCGCATTGCAAATTAAGTGTCACTTCCTTTGAAATTGTGAGAAGGAAGTTATGAGAGAACGAAAATTATATATTTTTGCTTTTTTGCTAGTTCTGTATCCACCAAAAACCGCATTACCTTTGTTTTTACCACAAATCACAAAACTGCTGCCTTGTTTTTTAAGAGTACAGTGGTGGTTTTTATCACCAAAAATCAAGGTCATTAATTCCCATAACAATACATTGTGTTTTAAGTATTTAAGCTATGTGTCTTTTCCAAGTGTTTCTAGTCGGAGACAGTTATTTTCAATTAAAGCTGTATTACTTGCTTATTCAAATTTATTCACAATCTTTAAAAGGAGAAAACCATGCTTATTTTAACCAGAAAAGCTGAAGAATCAGTCATTATCGGCAATAACATAGAAGTAAAAGTTTTAAAAACCGATAGTGGTCAAGTTTGTTTAGGAATTACTGCCCCGAAAGATATACCGGTTCATCGGGAGGAAATTTACGCAAAAATTCGTAACCAACAGCAGCCAAAGTGGCAAGTAAAATAAAAGGAGAAAAAAGTATGATATTGCAAGAAACTTTATCTAAAAACGGTTTTTATTCACAAAAGCATTGGGTTTTTCTTGACTCTAAGGTATCCAAAAAGATATGTACGCCAACCGCACACAAACTAAAACGCTACTATCTTGGCGACCAATACCCGAACATTTATTTCACCAGAAGGGAAATGGAATGTATGGAAGGATTTTTCCGAGGCAGAAGAATAAAACAAATTGCACGCGATCTTAACGTGTCGCCGCGTACGGTTGAAGAACACTTTGAGAATATGCGTGAGAAATTGCATTGCCGTAACAATCGGAAATTGGCTGATTTGGTGGTGTATAGCAATTTTATTGCAAGTGTCGATTTTAAATATCGAAACTATGAGGATCGAGAGCAATCTTTGGTTAAAAACTGTAATACACCGCGTTGTTAATAAAAACATGCAAAAAGCTAAGCAACAGAAACAAATTTTTAAAATATTGAGTCTATGTTTCTCAATATTGCTTACAGGATGTACCAATGATGTTTGTCGGATCTTTGCTGAAGGCTATCAGGTCAAACAAACCAGATTTATTCACCAGGACAAGACCTACGTAGTTTGTAGGGATTGTGTTCAATATACTAAACTTAATTAGAGGAGATAAAAATGAAGAAAATTAAAAAAGTAAAAAGTTATTTGCGAAA
Source organism: Gammaproteobacteria bacterium GWE2_37_16 (assembly GCA_001801285.1). Classification (GTDB taxonomy): domain Bacteria; phylum Pseudomonadota; class Gammaproteobacteria; order UBA9339; family UBA9339; genus GWE2-37-16. The sequence goes on along the minus strand of MGXG01000035.1, from coordinate 10,174 downwards.
ATTTGCAAAAAACAAGAGCTTTAAAAAGGTCACAACTTTTTTAACTCTTGCAGCTATTTGGGGATTTTATACGTTGCCTGCTTTAGCAGATGATGATGACTTAAAAGGAGTAATGGAAGGTGTGAAAGCTACGTTTGGTGCTGACTCTACTTTTATCAAACTGCTTTATCTTTTGGAAATAGTGGTTGGCGTTTATACCTACCACAAAACAAAAAACCTTGCCGCTATGCTTGGTATTATCTTTATTTCAACATTTTTAACCTATGCTTTACCGCATTGGGTATTTAAATAGAGGGTAAAAAGTCATGAGCCACGAAGCCAAATACTTTATTTGTAAAAGGATTGATGAACCGAAGCGTTACTTTGGATTGACGTTAGATGAATTTATCCCAATTGTTTTTACGATTTTGTTATGTTGGCTTTGTGGTAGCTTGTTAACAGGTATTTTTTTGGCAGGGATTGTTTGGTTTGCAATTAAATATTTTAAAAAAGGGCAGGGGACAAGTTGGTTTTTTAACCTTCTGTATTGGTATTTACCTTTACATCATTTACCGGGAGTTATTTTTCTGAAAACCCCACCATCTGCGGCGAGACATTGGTTAAATTAGAGGTTTAGATGGAATATAAAACTGCACAATCCAAAATTCAGCTTCTTTCTGGCAGATTGCACTTCGTGCTTTTGGTTAGTGTTGGATTATTGATTGCAAATATTTGTTTGGTTTGGCTGGTGGGTTGGTCGTTTGTACATCAAAAAAGAACGGTAATTCCTTTGACGGTAACGCAAAGTTTTACGGTTTCTGATTATGCGGTAGATAACAGTTATTTGCGACAAATGGCATTGTTTTTTGTGGCAGAACGTTTGGATCTTGCGCCAAGCAATATCAAACAAGCCCATACAATTCTTTTGCAATACACGGATCCTGAATTTTATCATGATTTTGTTGGTATTTTGGGGCAGGAGGAAAAGGAGGTTATGAAGCAAGAGATATCTTCGGTTTTTTATCCAACTGAAGTGATTCCCAATGCTCGCAATTTAACGGTAGTTGTTAAGGGCTCCCTGTCACGCTGGGTAGGCAGCTTAAATTTGGAACCAGTAAAAAAGATTTATCTGCTTAAATTTACTTATAAAGCAGGAAGCCTAAAAGTTTCATCATTTTCTGAAATAGCGGTAACTAATAATGCATAAAGTAAGAATCTTCATGTTTAGTATGGGTATTTTGTTTTCAGTGGCTGGGTTTGCTGATTCTGCAGTAAATTCGGTACCAATTACCACGGCTAATAACACGATGCTTAACATCTTAGGTATTAAAAATAGTGCGCAAAATATCAGTTTTTCAGATAACGAACAAATCAGTGTTACTTTGAGTAATACTGATATCAATCGTATTGCGATTCAAGGAGATAAAATTCAAAACATTAATGCTCCTACGGGGTTATATACAGCAAGAAATGATGTGAGTGGAGCCGCCTATCTTACTTTTAACGGCACTTTGCCTTTTACCATGTATGTGACGACAGTTGGTGGGCATAATTTATCTTTATTTATCAACCCAAGACCAATCGTTGGCAAAGCGGTAATTTTCCAACCAACAACAGCGTCAGTCACAACGGCGCATTGGGAAGAAACTTCTGCTTACCAAAAAATTCTTGTCACACTTATTACCGGCATGATCAACCATCAAACTCCTGATGGTTATTTGTATGGTGAAACACATAAACCTAAAAGTACCGATTTTTATTGTATTGCTAATCTAAAGCCCCTTGCTTTTTATACAGGATCTCATCTAACCGGAGTAGTTTTTGAGATTAAGAATAAAACTAAAGAGCCAATTACATTGCGCCCAGCTTATTTTTATCAACCAGGAGTAAGAGCAGTAGCTCTATCAAGACAGACAATTAACCCGCAAGCAACTGCTTTTCTTTATGAAGTGGTAAATAGGAGCTAAAACATGAAATTTTCTGGAAAGTTTTCACTTAACAAAGATACTCGTATTTTACAGAATAAAGTGTTGCTTGGTTTAGGGGCAGGAATTATCGCATTGATCTTTATGGGATCAATGTTTATGTCTTCAGGTAAGCCTGAAGAAGCAAAGCCCAAACAACAGGTAGATTTAACAGGAGCATCAGTTGGAGATGCTAAATCTGAATTTAATGGATCCGAAAGCAATGCGGCATTACAAGCTGAGGCTAAAGAAGTTGATGTCTTAAAAAAACAACTTAGTTCTATGCAAAAGCAAATGGAACTGATGCAGAAAAACACGCAGCCAAGCGCTGATCAGCGGGTGATTCAAGATCTACAAACCAAAATCGAAAATCTGAGTAAAGATTTGAAAAACCAGCCTGCAAGAAACCCAAGTTCTTTGACTGATGGTGTGATTCCACAATCGCAAGCGAGTATTGGTATGACAAGTTTTTCGTATAGCGATGAAGCTACAACGGAAATCAAAAACAAGACCAACTATGTACCGCCAGGAACTTTTGCTAAAGCAGTGCTTTTAAGTGGCGCGGATACTAACGCCGGGACAAGCGGTCAAACCGATACTTTACCGGTTACTATGCGGGTTTTAGATGATGGGGTTTTACCTAATGGTGAGCATTCAAGCTTGAAAGGATGTTTTGTTACTGCAGCAGCTTATGGTGATGCAAGTAGCGAACGCGGACAGGTCCGTCTGCAGCGATTAAGTTGTGTGCGTACAGGAGGTCGAATTTTAGATATCGCTGTAGAAGGAACAATTAGCGATATGGGTGGTAATGATGGAATTCGTGGGCATGTGGTGATGCGCAATGGTAAATTACTTTGGAACGCTGGAGTATCAGGACTGCTTTCTGGAATTGGTAGCGCTATGCAGCAGTCATTGACAACCCAATCAACTTCGCCGTTAGGCACGACTTCAACTGTACCCTCAGGTAAAGTTTTGCAATACGGAGTCTATAACGGAGCAAATACCGCTATGGAAAAATTAGCCGATTATTACATTAAATTAGCTGAACTATATCATCCTATCGTGCAGATCCATGCTGGCAGTAATGTTGATGTGGTTTTTCTTAAAGGCTTTTCATTAGATTTTGACCATAACCAATTGGGATTAAGTGTTACGCCAAAACTTGGGGCTGAAACTTCCCAACCAGCGGCATCCCAAGAAAATGTTAATCAGCAAGCGCAACCGATAATGGGTGCTCCCGATTTAAAGAATTTGCAGATGGGGCAGACACTTTAAAAATATACGAATCAAATTGTGTTATAAATCAATATTTTACAAAAAATCATGAACAAGATTATAAAAATTATTCTGTTTGGCTTAATTATTTTACTTACCGGCTGTGCTGGCATCAGTGGTGAATTCGACTGCACAGTAACGTCAGGAGGTAAGTGTTTACCGATGGATAAGATTAATAAAATGGCAGATGCCGGAGTTTTTAATCGTTAGTGAGGAACTATGAAAAAGATCTTTATTTTAAGTTTACTGATTTTGCTTAGCGGCTGCGCTGGCATGAAGAAGTCACAAAGTTGCAACATCGGAACCGATGGCAAATGTGGCAGTTTAGATGCAGTTTTTAATAAACAAGAAAAAGAAAAAAAGGAAGTTATTGGCTATCCATTAAGTGGCTATGCGGGAAATCCAATTCGCTCCGGTGAAAATATCCAGCAAATTTGGCTTGGACCGTATGAAGATGAGGATGGCAATTTCCATGAGCCATCTTACGTCTACACGGTAGTTAAAAAAGGCATTTGGTTTGGAGAGCCTGCGGAAGCAATTCAAAATTAGTTCCTAATAAGCCTTTAAAAATCTGATGAAATCATAAATATGAAATTAATTAATCAAAAAATAACTTTATCTCTTTGTATAGGAACATTTTTGTTGTTTGTAACGTCTCTTGGATTGGCTGATATTAAACTTTTATTGTCTAAAGATAAGATAAATTTTCCTATGGCAGAATTTAGCATAACTGGCAAAGAAGCTCTACAGCTTTGGGAATATTTAGCTAAATCAGAAAAACAAGGAGGCTTTGTAACTGGTTCAGCTGCTATGGGGACATCTTCATTAGAATCGCCGGTCGTTACTTGTTTTCATGAAAATCCAGATAACTATGGCAGCAGATATTATCACGATGGAGATGATTATATAACTGCGCACAATAAGGCTGAGAAAGATCCAAGTTTATACCGATGTAATATAAAAATAGATCAAAATGGTTTGGCTAAAAAATGATCTAACCTATAGGTAATATATGAAATTTAATCTTGTAAAAACCGTAAATATTTTTCTTGTAAGCATATTTTTTATTGCATTATCGACAAATGTGTTAGCTGGAATAAAGCTTATTGCATCCACACAGCCATTACACGATTTGCCATCTGCAGAATTAAATATTGGAGGAGAAGAGGCTTTAAAGTTTTGGCAATATTTACAAGCAGTTAAAGAATATGCTGGTTTTGTGGTTCAACGCATTACTCAAAATGGGATCGTTTTGGAATCTCCAATGCTTTCTTGTCTTAAACTATATGATTCTCCGACTAATTCTAAAATAAAGGAAACAGATAACTACACCGATTTATATCAATGTACTATTAAATTCAATCATGCTGGTTTAGCGGTAGTTAAGTAATTTTTAAAAAACAATGTGGTAGGAGTAAAAAATGCAACCAACTGTTAAAAAAATCCTTTTATCTTGTATCGGATTATTCTTATTAGGAATAGCTTCTGTTGGAGTGGCAAAAATTGATTTGTCTATAACTCATGATACTCCAAAGCAACCCTATGTAACTTTCAATATTGAAGGGAAGGAAGCATTGCAACTTTATAAATATTTACTTGAGTTACAAAAAAATGGGGTACAAATAAATGAAGAAGGTGGTATGAATAAGAATTATCTAAAATCATCCCTTTTTTATTGTTTTAAAACTAACCCTGAAATGTATGATTTCAAAAAAAAAGATGACGATCCAGCTTTATACCACTGTTCATTAGAGATGAATAGTAAAGGTTTGGCAGTGCAACACTAATTTTTAAACAAAATAATTATGGCTTTTCTCGACAAAATCTCTCAAAAAGTTGCTACAGCTTTAAACGAAACTGATGGCACACAAACTGCAAATGCTGATCATAAAAAGTTGCAGGAAATGTTGGCGATTGATTTCCATCATTTTTCGGCAATTTTGCCTTATCGTTATTTTTGGGAAGAGAAAAACCTATTTGTTAATGAGCATAGCTTAGGTTTTGGGTTGGAGCTTAGTGTTTTATGTGGCGCCGATGAAAAAACCATCAATAGTATTGCCGATTTATTGCGCTATAAATTACGCGATGGCTATGACATGCAGTTTATTCTTTGGGGATCTAATCAAGTTGGCGATATTATCGATCAAGCGTATCACAAGCAGCTGCAGCGTGATGATATTTATGCCGAATTAGCTAAAATCTCTACCCAATATTATAAAAAAGGCGCAGAAGTTGGTTTAAAAAATAAACTTAACTTACCAATTGCTTTACGCGAATATCGCTTATTTGTCTTTGTTTCAAAAAATACGCCATACAATGATGAGGCAGTGTTTGACATTACGGCTTTACGGGATGATTTAGTGGCAGAATTTGATTCTTCAGAAATTAGTTATGCGCCAATCAGATTAAAACCTTTTTTAAAGCTATTGCGCGCGTGGGTTAATCCCAATAACCATGAGATTCATGCAAGCCCAGATTACCACGAAGAACACAACACTTTAAATGAGCAAATTGTGGATAAGACTTTTGAGTTGATCCATGAGCCTGATCGTTTGCAGATTGGGATGAATTCTTTGAATCATAAAGAAATCAATACAGTTGTTACTAATTTGTCTTTGCGCAACTTACCAGAGAAATTTTCTCTATGGATGAGCGCGGATAATTTCTTTAATGTTTTCCGGGCAAGCCAGGCAATTCGCTGTCCATTTTTAATTAGTATGCATGCACGGTTAATTCCACAAGTCGAAGCTAAAAACCGTGCGCAAAGTCGTTATTTAAGCATGCAGAAAAAAGCCCAAAGCGTCTATGCCAAATATATTTCAGGTACGCAAGAAACGGCTGCTGAATGGAAGAAAATTCGTGATGATCTGGATGCAGAAGAAGTAAGACTTGCGCAATGCTATTTTAATCTGACTTTATTTTCTAGTTTAGGGGAAGAAAAGCGCGATGAGTCTTCAGCGATTTCCTGTTTTCGCTATAACGGGATTGAGCTGTTTAATACCAAATATATGCAATTGCAATCATTTCTAGTAACGCTACCGTTTTTAATCAGTGAAGGGATGTTTCAGGATTTAAAAAGAGCAGGGCGGATTAGAACTTTAACTACTTGGAATTTAGCCAATCTTTTGCCCTTAGTGGCTGATTATAAATTATGTCGTCAGGGGGTATTACTTACTACTTTTCGTAATCAGATTTCTTTTTTCGATATGTATAGCGAATTGTTACCAACGGCGAATTATAACATTGCGGTGGCGGCAACTAGTGGCGCTGGAAAAAGTTTTCTTGTGCAAGCCATTCTTACTTATGTGTTATCGATTTTTGGGAAATGTTTTGTAATTGATTTAGGGCAGTCTTATCGCAAGCTTTGCGAAACGGTAGGAGGCACTTATTTAGAATACAGTTCTTTAAAACTTAATCCATTTAGCAACATTCATGATATCCAGGAATCTTCGGAACAGATCCGAGATTTGCTTTCAGTCCTTGCTTCACCATCTGGCGAGCTTGAGGATGTGCAAGAAGAGTATTTACGTCAAGCGGTAATGCGTGCTTGGGAGAAAAAGCAAAATGAAGCCAATATTGATGATGTTATAACTGCACTTCAAGAATTAAATACTAAAAGACAGGATAATCGTATTAATGATTTAATTACTTTGCTTAACCGCTACAGCACAACCGGAGCCTATCCGGATATTTTTAATGCTTATTCAGCAATTGCGCCAGATGCGGCTTTGGTGGTGCTGGAATTGGGAGAATTAGAAAATAAACCCGCACTGATGAAAGCAGTTTTATTCGCTCTGATGCTTAACATCGAAGAGCAGATGTATCACTCACCGCGCAATCAACCGAAAATGGTGGTTATCGATGAAGCTTGGCGTCTCTTAGCGGGGGATAACAAAGCGGCTGCGCGTTTTATCGAAAAGGGCTATCGTACCGCACGCCGTCACTTAGGTTCATTTGTCACCATTACTCAAGGCATTGAAGATTTTCTTAAAAACGACGAAGCCAAGGCTTGTTGGAATTGCTCTGATGTAAAAATCATCATGTTACAAAACGCTAAGGCGTTTGATGATTTTATGTTGAATCACAAAAACTATTTTGATCCTTACGTTGAAAACCTGATTAAACATTTCAAAGAAGCCAAAACCAATGGTTTTTCTGAATTCATGCTGCAATTGGGCAAAATTCAGTCGTTTCACCGGCTTTTTGTTGATCCTTTTTCTCGCGTCATGTTTTCTTCTGCAGGTCGAGAATTTGAAGCGGTGAAAAACTATCGCGAACAGGGATTGTCAATTAGTGAAAGTATTCTAAAAGTAGCGAGGGACAATTATGCCGACGAATTCTAGTTTTTTTGTTTTTTTAAATGTTTTAAAAACATGGGGTTTTAAAATATATCAAAACAAGGTTGTAGCTTATGGAATAATGGCTTTGTTGCTGGTGGCGATCTTGATTGAGAGTCGACAGAAAACGGTAGTGGTTTTTGATTTTAAACAAACGTATGCGATTTTTTTAAAAGAAGCGCTAAACCGTAAGTTACCAGAAGATGAGATGAGAAAAATAGGGGCAAGGTTTCCGCAAGCGGTGGCTAATGCGGCTAATTATTATGCCAAAAAGCATCATGTGATTATTTACACTAAAGGCGCAGTAGTTGCTGGAGCGGAAGATGCAACGCCAGAAATTCAAAAACTAATTGCCAAAGAAATGCAAAAATCAGCAAGGTAATATGCAAAAACGCTTACGTACATTTTTGTTTTTTTTAATTTTTTTAACATTATTTACTGTAAATACCGGATTTGCTAAAGATTTAGGCGTATGGGGTACGGTTTATCCGATTGCGGAAGAAGATTTACGCGAATTTATCTATCAACGACTCAATGTTTTACAGCAAAACGGCGAGTTAGAAAAAATGAAACAGACATTTATTAGAAATGTTACGGAACATACGTTAAGACCAAAATCAGTAGATGGTTTAAGTACTACTGAACAACCAAAAACGTTCTTTTATGATCCAACATTTGTGTTAGACCGCAATATTGAAGATGCTGATGGTAAGGTTTTATTTCCGGTTGGTACTAAGGTTAATCCTTTAGATAGGGTGCAATTACATAGTGTGATGTTTTTTCTAAATAGCGACGATAAACGGCAAATAACCTGGGCGATAAAAAAGGCTAAAAATTTTCAATATATAAAGTACATTTTGGTGCAGGGGAATATTAAGGAGGCTAGTGAGGCTTTAAATAATAAAGTGTATTTCGATCAGTATGGCAAATTGGTGCATAAGCTAGGTATTTTACATATTCCATCCATTGTGCAGCAAAGTGAAAAAAAATTAAAAATCCAAGAGTATGCGGTAAAGGAGTATGAGCAGACGAACTAAAATATTCCTAACTTTTTTTGCTGTTTTGGTTATGCAAACCGCATCTGCCAAATGTGCTGGCACATTTGTTAATCCAATTTCCGATATATGTTGGAATTGTTTATTTCCGATTTCTATCGGAAATATACAGGTTATTTCCGGTGATTATCCGGATACCGATAATCCATCCTTACCTGTTGAAGTCTGCCAAATGCCGATTGGCTGGCGGATTGGATTAAATATTGGCTTTTGGGAACCATTTGCTTTAACTGACGTGACGCCAACACCTTATTGTATGGTTAATTTAGGTGGCTTTACTTTAGATCTTGGACATGCAGGTCAAGGCGGCAAAGAATCTCGTGGTGAAATTGCTGATGCAGCATCGTTTTATTATGTGCATTGGTATAAATATCCATTGATTTATTTTTTGCAGATTTTAACCTCTATGGCTTGTATGCAAGGAGGGGATTTTGATATTGCTTACTTAACCGAGCTTGATCCTACTTGGAACGATGATGAGTTAGCTTTTATTATTAATCCGGAAGCGGTTTTATTTGGGAATTTAGTAGCCCAGGCGCCTTGCGCTATAGACGCTGCAAAATCTCAAACCAGCCTACCAGTAGATAAGTTATTTTGGTGTGCAGGAACTCAAGGTGGCATGTACCCATTTTCAGGCACGGTTTTTGATGAAAAGGGACCAATTCAATCGGCGGTGCTTTTAAGTGAACGTATGGATTTTAAAATGCATCGGGAAGGCTTGGTTGAGGATTCGTCTGGAGATAGCGGTTCTGGTATTCAAGGACCAATTTGTACTCAACATTTAGCACCAATTATGCCGAAATCTCGTTATCGCTATCAGATGACTAATACCATTTCCGCGGCGAATAAATGCTATCAGTTCGGTCATGATGTTGCCACCTGGGAAGGAGGACATAACACGCCTACAGAAGGCAATATTTTTGGGTTTTTGATTTGGAAGAAGCGCAACTGTACTTTTTTGTAAATAAAAAATAACGAACAGAACAAACAATGCTAAATAAAAGCCTAACAATTTTTTCTATTTTTATGACTAGCATGATTTTGCCAGTTTTTGCTAATACTAATGATTTGATTAATCAGCAAATACAACATCGCGATCAGATTACGAAAAGTTATCAAGGAAAGTTTGAGGATCTAAAAGATTCTGCTCCACAAAAAATAATCAGTTATCAGCCTTTAATAGAAAACCTGAAAACAACGGCAGCAAATAATCTTGGACAAGGAGTAGAGCAAAAAGCACCCAATGCAGTGATTTTTGTTTCTTTTAGCATGCCGGATTTAGCACTTAAGCAATTAATTGCAGAAGGTAAGAAATATCAAATACCAGTAGTTATGCGTGGATTGTATAAAAATTCTTTTCAGGAAACAGCGGCAAAAATTTTTAATTTAGTTAAAGAGAAAAATCAGGGTGGTATTGCTATTGATCCTTTGTGGTTTAAAGAATTTAACATCCAAACCGTACCCGCTTTTGTCATAAGGCATGGCAACGATTTTGATGTGGTTTACGGCAATATTTTTTTAAAACGCGCCTTAGAAATTATTGCTGAAAAGGGCATAGCTACCA
>MGXG01000034.1 GCA_001801285.1 Gammaproteobacteria bacterium GWE2_37_16 | reverse complement strand
AGTTTCTGGTTGAAATACCGTAAAATTATCGCTAGTTTTTGGATTCCAAAGCTGCTGTTTGCTACCATTGTGCAAAATTACTAAATTACGTTGTTTATCGATATCCGTGACCTTCCAATCAGCAGGCGTGCTGTTTTTATAAATCCGCACCACCATATCCTTTTGATATTTCGCTGCTAACGTACTTTCGGTTCTGGAAAGTGCAACTGGATTTAGAACGGTAATTGGTTGCTCAATGCGGCTCAGCTTGCCTTGATGTTTTAATTCTTCCCGTATTGCTAGGTTGGTTGATTTTAATTGCGCCTTGGAGCTTGCTAAAACTAGCGTATTAGTGCGTTCCTGATCTGATTTAGCCGCGTAAGTTCGTGCCAATAACTGCAAGCGTGCTTTATCTTCCTTTACCTGTTTTAATTCGGGAATATAATTTACTAATTTGGGTGGGGAATTAACTTTATGTTGTGCAATCCCAGCTTCTTTGAGTGTTTCGATTGGATTACCTGCCCCTACCCCTTGCTTTCCCTTGCTGTCATTAAAAAAGATCACCTTGGCATTGGATTTTTCAGTTAATTCTAGTAAGTTTTTTAAGTCTTGATTGCCCAGCATCTCTGCGCTATTTACTAAAACCACATCCTTATCTTTGCGAAATCCCATAAATGGCGTTGCTAAAGTTTCCTTATATTCATTATTAAACTTGGCAACACTTACGCCAACTTCGGGTTTACCTTGGGCAACTAACCACTGCCAAAGCGAATTTGGATGACGCTGAATGTCTTGGTTGACTTCATGCGTCATAGCAAGGTTTGGGGATAAAATGCGTACAGTTTTACCGGAAGCTTCCGCCAAACTAAATAGACTTTTAATCAATTCCTTTCCATCCATGTTGCCATGTTCTACTAAACCGCAACGATCTTTGGATTCTAAAATTTCTACAGCGGTTTTAGAAAATTGCTTAGCTTCTACCGTATCCAAAGCTTGAGTCTTAATTTTTAAAGAAGCCGCATTTTTGCCATTTTCAACTAAATGCAAAATTGCTTTTTCGGTTTCCAACAATTCTTTGGTAACAAAAGTAGACTGATTTTTATCTAAAGCGATCAAGCTTTGGTTTTGTATGGCTTTATCCAAAGCTTGCGAAATATCCGCATGGGTATTGGTGCCAATCGCAAACTCAAGAGATTTTTCGGCGAGTTTGTTGTAATCAAGTTTGAGGTTAAATTGCGATAAATGCCCAATTGCATCTTGCACAGCAACCTTAGCGTTTTGCTTGATTTCTTCTGGGGTAATAGACGATTGTCCTAAGTTCTGTCCTAAGTTTCTTTGCCTTACTTTTTCAATACATGCTTGAGAAGAAAACCCAACGCTGCTGAGCTCTTGTCGCCAAACTTTTTTAATTTCCTCTAAATTGAGGTTAGGATCTTTTTCGTCTCTCGTATCTAAGGTAATAATATCGTTGGCTTTTAAAGATTGATAGCCCAATTTATCAATTTTTACTTCAATCTCTTTGCGGCGCTTTGACATAATATCACGTGCTTCTTTAGGTACATCTTTAATTTCCCAAAGCCCGTGCTTGCCAACGTTTTCAATTTCATAACCTAAACCTTTTACAGTACTTGCTAAAAAAGATTTATATAAAACGCCATAATAAATCTGATTGTTGTAAATGCGTTCGGCAAAACCGTTTACTACATCGGATTTGGTTTTACTAGAAGCCAAAGCACGCCACTTTCCATCTTCCCTTTCGGTAGCATTCATCACTAAACAATGGGTATGTAATTGTAAATCTTGTTTACGTGAAGTGGTATGTCCTATCAGCGCTACAGCAAGATTTTCGGTATTTTCAAAACTTATAATCTCATTTTGTGAGATTTTAGCTTGAGCACAGTCTTTTTCGATAAACTTTAAAGTATCTTTGACTGCCTTGACATGCGCTTCATACAAACGATCATCGCCGCCATCCAAAGCTAAAATAGAAATCGATTTTGGTGCAGAAAAACAAAGATCAAAGCCAGCGCGATGATTAATCGTACCATCTTTTTGCAAACCAATAACGTTGCCGTTTGGCAACTTACCTTCCAGTAAGTTTTGTAAAGAATCTTGCTCAATTTTACCGTTTAAGTTTAAGCGTTTCGCTCCTTCACCCCACCACTGTGAGGCTTCTTTGGCATCTTTTTCAGAAAGATAATAGTTATCTTCTTTGCCAAAATATTTTGCGGCTCCTTCTGCGCTACGAATGGGACTCACAGTAAACATCTGTTAACCTCAAAAAGCTGCAGTTTTAGTATTTTAATACTAAAAAAATTTTACATATCTAACGTTTTATCGCTGTTTTTGGGTATTACTGGCAAGGGTGGCATTAAGCTATTATCGCTTTGTGTTTTTTGCTGTGTTTCCTGTTGCGTTTCTTGCGGCTTAACTTTCTGTACCTTAGCTTTTAATGCCTTCCCTTCCGCCTGCTGCACCCCTTCTTCAATTTCTGGATTTAGTTTTAAATTACGTTTTAAAAAGCCCACTTCTTTTCTTTTGCGCATTTCAAGTTGTAATTCCAAAAGCGTAACTGGATATTGAGCTGGTAACCTTAGATAACATTGCATATCCGGCAATTCCATAATTTGCGGATAGACCACGATGGGTTTCGTCATTTGCTGGGCACCAATCGAAACGCCATCACGAATGGTATTGGCGCCATAGGAATAGTTTTCGCGCATATCTTCAACTTCCTGCTCCCCTAGTTCTTGGGAAACTAGTTTGGCTAAATCGGCACTGGGGCTTCTGAAAAAAAACCGAGTATTTAAAAGATCAAAGATTTCGCGCGCAGCATTTCTGCCATAGACTTTTTCTAATTGCGCATAGCTTTGCATGCCTAACACAAAGCAACCACCGAATTTACGCGCTTCAGCAATAGTTTCTGAAAGTTGAGGTAATTTATGTAAGCTTGGCAATTCATCACATATAAACCAAATCCTTCGCTCGCGATTTTCCGGCAGACTCAGCATAGTGATCGATGCCATGGCAAACCACATGGAGAGTAATGGTCTTAAGGAAGCGTGCTGTTCCGTATTGGAAGACAAAAACAACCAGCCTTTATCCTCTTCGTTATGAATCCAGTCACGGATGGAGAATTTAGGTTTTTCACTTTGCTCTAAGCCTTCTAAAAACCGTAAAGACTTTAAATACGTGGTAATCACTGAACGAATCGAAATAGCAGTTTTTTCGATTTTATCGCTGGCTAAGGTTGCTGCTTCCGTGCCAGCGAGGTATTTTTCTAATTCTTTTAACTCTGAAGTTAAAATCAGTTTTAACAATTTATCCAAACTGCGATCTTTATCATCCTGCATAGTAAAAGCTGCACTGCCGAAAATGGTCCGCGCAGCATTGACCCAAAACGGATCAGTTTCGCCGTGCATCGGAATCAGACTTTCTGCCATGTTTTCAAAATCTGGTGCTTCTAAAGCTTCCTGCCATAAATCCCAATTTTCACATCTTACATCAAAAGGATTGAGGATTTTGTCGATACCCGCTTGATAAAAGCAAGTGGTGTAAGTGCAGCCTTTGTCATAGAGTATGACTTTATCTCCGCGTTTACGTAAAGCATCTAAAAACTTCATGATGAGCTGGGTTTTACCGCTACCTGTTGTGCCATGCGATAAAATATGTTGCGTTTCCGTGCCGCGAATCAGCGGCATATTATCGATGAAAATATCTGAAGCTAAACCATCCTTTTTAATCATTCTAGCCACGTTCTCAGCGCTATCCAAAATAGAACCTCGCACATAGTGATTGGCGGTTTGTTTTTCACCCTGCCCCGTTAGCCATTTCACAAACCAGGCAGTAATAAAAAAACTTAAAAAAGCTGCGATAACTCCAGCAGCTATCAAATAATTGATAATCGCATAAGCATTTTCTACTAAACGCCATTCCCCTAAAAAAGTCTTCGGAGTTTCTAAATAGATTTCGCCATGATAAAGCACGGCAAAGGGTTTGGTGGCATGTCCAAGTAATTCCCAAACTGGGCTAATTTGCGAATAACACCAATAATAGGCGGATAGGAAAATCTCATGCGGCGTGATAGCCCAAGCAATAGCAATAGTTAGTATTATCAAGGAAAGTAAATAAACTTTTACTACTATCTTATTGATCTGAAACAGCATTCTTAAATTGTGGAAAGTGATCTGTCCACCACGAGTAAACTGTTTAGTTTTGTTATTTTGTTGCATGAATTATTTTTTCATTTTTGTTTTAGCTCCATCATTAGTTAATAAAATTAGGCTACGGAATTCTGCTCCAACATTTGTACCACAAACCTCGATTGCAAATTACGCCCCGATTTTCGGAGCGTAATTTTGCAGGGTAATTTTGTTAGTAAACTAAAAGATTCCAGCAATTGATCCAGCCAAACCTGATTCCAGCATTGGTAAAGCGTCATTAAAATCCAGATTTACCTTTTCTGCACTTGAAAGAATACGAGTTTGATAACGCATCCAACCGGCTTGAGAAGAAGAAGTTTGTCTGCTGACCGAGCTTGTTCCCTGTTGTAAAGTAGATTCATCGGTTTGTTGGATCTTGGCACCCTTCCCTGCTCTTTCGGAAATCTGCAAATCCGTCATCGCCGTATAAGTTACGTCTTTAATTGCCGCGTTCGCCACTGTATCTATTACCCCTCCTAGCAAACCGCCAGCAAGTATGGAACTACCCCTGCCATTACCCAATAATGCTCCAGCTGTACCACCAGAAAGTACAGCGCTGAGACTACTGCCATAACCACCGGCAAAAGCTCTTTCAGCCGCGGATGGGTCGGTTTTTCCTACCTGCAATATGTTTGCTTGCAGTAAATAGTGGGCATTGTTTAGACTATTAACAATTTGGTAGCCTTTGTTTTCCAAATCTCTTTTCAGTTCTTCGTTAATGGCAAAGTTTTGTTTATCAGAAGTGTTTTTTACCTGCACATAAACGGTCTTTTTGGAATCTTCAACTGGATTCAAAAAAACGGTATTACTCATCTTGGTTTGGACATCTAGATTACGCTTGCTAATTGCCATCTGGGTTGCAGCACAACCAGAAAGCAATATTGCGCTTAAAAGAAGAACGGACAGTTGTTTGAGAGACATAATTTCCTCGCATAAGTTTAGCTCCATCGGTTAGGGTTAAACTGCGACGTAATGCTCCAACATTTCCGCATTATTTTACATCTTAGAATCAATAAGAAAATTAAGATGAAATTTTTTAAAAAAAAGTAAAAAATTATTTGTTATTAGAACGATAGCCAGTATAGCTTGGACTAGTATAATTAGATCCAATAGGATTACCAGCTACATCTCTACCAGAAGATCTTAATGGTAATCCAGAGGCTGGATTAATCCCACGATAACCACCAGCATTGCGATGAGAACAAGTACTTTCCTGAAAACCGGTTTTATGTTTGCCTGTACAGTAATCTGGTGATTTAATTTTCTTATGCTTACATGTATAAAATTTTTCTTCTGCCTCCTCATTCTCATACTTCACTTGTAGCTTTTTGGCAAATTTATAAAAACCAAACATGAATCCAGCACAAATACCTAAAAACATGATAAAACCTTCAATAGCATTCCAGTCTTCCTCACTTAATTTCGTGTTCGTTATTTCTTGTTTAGAAGATGGTTGCTCAATTTTTTGATAGGTTGTTGAATCATTACGCGTCAAATAATCAGCAGGAAGATTGATAAGTGCACTATCATCTGATTTAGCAAAACAACAAGTAGTTATCATTATTAAAAAAATAAATAAATAATGCTTCATACAGTATCTCTAATATAATTATTTTTCTTTTTTCTCAACAAATTTAGGCTTAATACTACGATCTTCCCAAAATTTAAAATCGCCAAATGAAGACAGATCGGCTTTTTTGTTTCCTTCTTTGATATCATCATTAATTCCAATTTTAGCTTGGTTAAATGCATCTTCATTTTTTGAAAAACTATTTTGTAGTTCTTTTTTTCCATCTTGCCGCCCTGAATTTACTTCTTGTTTAGTATTTTCTATGACATGATTATTGAAATCAGTGCCCTCTTTATGTCCTTGCTGCTTAATATCATCTGCGACTTTATTATAAGCTTCATTATACTCTTTTTGTAGTAGTTTTCCATTATCTTTTGTCGCAGCGGCTGCGCTTTCTCTTTGGTATATTTCTGATGGTTGAATACGATTCGCCTGTTGTTGGTACATAGCATCAATTTTACCTCTCATCTCAGGAGAATTTATATATTGTTCAGCTAATTGTTCTCTTTGTGACGCAATTTGAGGATCATTCGTGTTACTTAAAATAGCAGTAGAGTTTCCTGGTATTGTTTTTTGCACATATTCAGCAAATCCTTGGTTTGAATCCTCATCAATTTGTGCCGAACGTTGGGATGTGAAATTAGCTAAATCACTCAATCTTTCCGATTTATTTAAGTTAGCAGAAAATCCTTCTGCATGATTTTTAGTTTCTCTTAAATCAGCAGCCAATTGGGTTAATTCTGAATTATTAAGTGAATGCCCTATATCCGCATGTTTACTGCTACTATAATTTTGGATTGCGCTCCAATCATTACTGAAATTTTTCAGATCTTCATTGGAAACATTGATATTTATACCTGTATCACGAGCCACTGATTCTTCATTACTTCTGCTATGTTCAGTTCCAACCCCAACATTTAAGCTTCCTCCAGCTCCAAAAATGCCTTTGCCTCCTGTTGGTGTGTGTAAACTGGCTTCTCCACTTAAGCCTAAATTTTCAGATATAGAGGTTAAACCTTTAAAAGCCTCATTATAAGTAATACCGTTATGTCTTGCTACATTTTCTACTGTACCATGCATTCTAGAGGCATGCTGCTCTACAGAATTTGTATTACCTGTTGCATAATTTTCACCATACCCCTGCTGAGAACTAGAAGAGGAAGCAAACTGCTCTAAATGCGAAGCTGCATTTGCGACTGAATGATCATACGAAACATGTTCTTGTCTAGCTGCAGCTTCGGAAGATTCAGCTTGCTTGGAATAAGAGGCGCTCATCATCTCCCCTGCTTTAACACTCGTTGCTAAATGGGAAATCGCCGGGGAAACGTTCCAAACATCAGCTCCACTTGCTGTATGGGTTACAGAACCACCGTTGGGTAATTGTTCAGTAGCCATACCATGCATAAAGGTGGAGTTGGTATCAAATTTATTGGCATTAACATTATTGTAACTTGCATTACCTAGGGAAAGATTACCGGTTGCAACTTCAGACGCTGCCGCTCCTGCAGTTGAATGAATCATACCGCCTATGTATTGCGCAGCGCTGCTAAATGCTGAATCCATCCCCTTTACTATGCCAATGGCAATAAATGGTACACAAGTCATTAAGTAACCCGCCATATTGGCAACATCGGAATGCTCAAGAGCAAGCTGATTGCTGTTACTTAAGGTAAAGCCTGTTCCTGCTAACCCTTGGGTTTTATCATGAATATAAAATGTTACCGCCAAGTTCAAAAATGAAAACAACATCGGCCATGATTCAATCCAAAGTAGGGAGTAAAAATAACTTTTAAATACTTTATAGCCAAAACCCGGCTGAACGGTAATCAGCATTACAATTGGGAAAAGACATAGCAATAAAAGCAAAAGATCGGTTTGCATAATTGGCAATACGTAAGTTATGGTTTTTCTGGATGTTGCCCAAGTCATGCGCATCTTTTGCATGGTCTCACTTTCGCTTAAATTCAACATGGCAGCTGTGGCACCAGATTCTGACGTGTAATCTAAAACCCCATCACGAATCCCATTGATCATGACATTTTGCAACATCATTTGGGATGCGGTTTGCGAAAGATCTATATAATATTTACCAGCCGATTCAAGCACTGTCTGTAATTCATTAGCAGCCTGAGTTTGATCTTTATGACCAAAAAGACGAATCCCAAAAAAAGTCCAAGCGTTTTTCTTTATGTCGTTATCGATTTCAGTCTTTAACGTGGTAATTGCCTCTTTACAAGTTTTAAAACTGCCATCTCTAAAAATCATACCGCGTATAGGGCTAGGATTGGCGCTGACTAATGACCATAAGTCTGTGCTATCAACAAGATTCTTCATGGAGTATTTTTTATTAATTAACATATCGCCAACTACGCAATTTTTTACATATTGACTAAAATCAGCTCTTACCTCCGGATCAATAATATGAAATCCTGTCGATAAACTAAAAACTCTTGAGCCAAATAACATACCCGTTTTGCTATAAGTGGCGTCGTCAGGCATATGAAAAGCCTCCTCAACTGCCTTTTCTAATCCATAAGCTACCGAGGTAATAAAACTTGCCGGAAAAGCCAACCCATAAGCAACGTTATCTACTGTATAAACCGCTCCTGGATTACTGCTATCAAATATTTCAACACTGGTTTTTGGTCCTAAAAAAATCACTGTAACCACAAAATATAAACTAAACCATTTGGCAAAAACTGTCACGTCACGGGTTTTAATGTAACTAACCGCAATTCCTAAAACAGCAAATAAAACCGAAAGCCGAAAAGCGGTTTTAAAGGTGGATTCTCCTATCAACGTAACAAGAGCATTAAAAGCTTCCCGAAATAAATCTCCATTTGCAACAACGTGAATTTCCATCATGATCCATCTCCTTTGAAGTTTAGATTTTCCTTCATTTGATCAGACATTTTGGCTGTGGCTTCTTGTTCCAAAGTGCGTGCATTTTGCACCAAAGACATTACATCCTGAATGTCCTGATGCGATGAGGTTTTAATATTCTCCACATCAGCTAAGGCTTTTTGAATTTGATCTTTAAGCTGTTGCTGCACCTCCGGAGTATAATCAGATGCTCCTGTAACACTTTGCCCAACAATTTGTAAAATCTCAAACATGTATTGCTTCAACAGATCTTTAGCAACAACATCAGAATAATTAGCCAAATCCAGAGCCTGCGCTCCTGCTCCCAGAGAAAGACTTACGGTGATCATTTTTAAAACTGGAATAGTGATAGAATTTAAAAATCCTTTTTGGATATTGGTAATTGGCGCATCATTTTGTACATTGTCCACTAATTCATTAATGATTTTTACTACACGTTGGTTTAAACCATCTTCTTTTCTAATCGTTATCTCACTTAAATGTGGCTTTAAGCATTTTTCCACCTCATCACAAACGTAGATTTGTGCCGATCCACCTGTAAGTATCGCCTTAATAACATCACGGTTATTGGTGAGCGGATAATAAACTGTGGAACTGCCCTTATCATCAAAGGTAACTGTTCCGGATAAAGACATAAAAAATTCAGCAAGCTCATGATCTCCGGTTAAAAATCCATTTTTCAAAATCGCATCCCAAACCAGGTTTTTATTTACCGTGACTTTATCTTTATAATTTGGATCTTTAGACGCTTCGTTGATTTTGTCCGGAAAAGCTGTACCACTACTACACTCCTGTCTTGCTGCTGCCCAATCCGAAAACTCATTATGTTGACTCCCAACGTCCTGACAGATTTGCTGTTGACTGGCGCGGTTTTTCGGCCAAAGTCCCCCAACTAAATCTTCAGCCATTTCACATGAATTAACATTAGCATCATTGATTTTTTGAGCAATTTGTTGCAAATATTGCATCGCATGAGCAATTTCCGGCACCTCCGTTTCTAAAGCTAAATTTAAAGCATAACCTGCAGCGTTACTCATAATCTTTTGAAAAAATGCAACTAATTGCTTAGCATCAATAAAAGAAAACCCACCCATGAAAAGATCAATACCACCACAACCAGAACGAAAACTCGGCGCATCGATATGCATAATCTGTAAATTCTTTACCTGGTTACGCAAATATAGCGAACCACCAGAGTAATAACCTCCAGCTTGTCCCTGATAGGCGCTACCAGAAGTGATATTGCCATCAAAGCCTAAAGAACCGAAAAATGTGCCCAAATCGCCACTAACGCTTGCAAAAACGTTTAGTGAAAGAAAACAAAGTAAAATTGCTATTAACTTACGCATGCTCCCCTCTTTCTACTTGTAACATTTTCGGCGTAAGTTGATTCATACGGATCACAAGATCAATATATGACATCTCACCTGAAGCAACAGGATAAACACGCAAGCTTTTGATATTCATAATAAATAAAGTCGGCACTGCTATGTTGGCGTCTTTACCAAAATATTGCTCAACTACATCTTTGGTGATATTGATACTATCCGGAAAAGAAGGCAGCACTCCTCCATCCAAAGTAAAAGCCCTTACTGGAATATTGGTATTTATAGAAAACTGCTTTAAAGTCGGATCAAACTTGCGACAATGTGGACAGCTTGTGCGATAAAATAAAACAAATGCATAATCATTTTTTAAGCTATTTTTTAAACCAGAAATATCCTGATTAATCGAATCGTCTTGTATTTGTTCCGTTTCTGGAGCTTTAGCAACCACCACTTGAGTGCGATCCTGCAAAATATTGTTGACTGCATCTAATGCGTTGTTAGCAAAAACACTGACGCTAAAACACATTAAAAACAAAGCGTAACCCATTGATTTTGAAAATTTTTTTATTAGCATTTTCTTGTTCTTTTTTTATTCATTCCTTAAAATCTGTTGCTACTTGTAAAAACCTATGCCGCAACTCATCAAGAGAAATAAACCCATAATTTAACGGTTGCACCGCCCTGCTCTTC
>MGXG01000033.1 GCA_001801285.1 Gammaproteobacteria bacterium GWE2_37_16 | reverse complement strand
TTGACCTGCTAATTCGCGCGTTGGCGCTAAAATTAAAACCCGTGGTTTACCACTGGCTTTTTTCATACTGAGATGATGCAATATAGGAAGTACATAGGCGGCAGTTTTTCCCGTTCCTGTTGGAGCGGAAGCTACTATATCCTTCCCTTCCATAATTGGCGGTATAGATTGTGCCTGAATTGGCGTAGGTTTAGTATAACCACAAACCTGGATGGCTTTGTTAATATTTGGGTTTAAATTAAATTGTGCAAAATTCATGCGCATTTATCCTCTTAAAAAAATTATATAAATTGGAGCTGCAACTATAAGAAGACCTATGTTTTTGCTTTGCTAGGCAAGAGAATGGATCTGGCTACAAGAAGTAAGCTGGCTTTAAACAAGTTTCACAAGCCAACGCAAATTCTGAAGATAATTTCAAAACAACAGCCCAATCTAAAATTAACTAAAACTTTGAAAGAGGAGGATGCGGTGCTAATGATTCGCTATGCGCACATCTAAACATAGACCAACCGAAAAAGCAAGTTAATTATTCAAAACTTAAGGTTAAAACTTATATTCACAGAATAACCTGTTGTTTTTAAAGGTAATTAATTTTACATAAAATGTACAAAAAAGTAATAACCTTAATCTTAATTTCATGATATACTCTTAAATAATCCTATTTCCATAACTATATATAAAAGCGAATAAAATGTCTCAAATCAATTACTATCCACATAATTTCTATATTCCTGTCATGGGGACATCCTTCACCATAGACACTCCTTTGGCTGTTGCCAAATATGGAATTTCTTCCGAAATTTCTTTAGTCGATGATGTACTTATCGAACAAATACGTAAATTTTGGTGCGAAAAACTTGATGAACCATATGAAGCCATAATAACACAAGATCCAGATCGACGGGCAAAACGCATCACCGCCTATCTAAATTTACTAGAAAAAGCAATTACAAAACAATTTACGCGCCTTAAAACCTCCCCCTTTGAGCCAAACAGCGAAATAACTAATTATTATGAAATGTTGCCTAACAATGAGCTCAAGCAACTCTATCAAGATATGTTACAAGAAGAAGATGCTACCAAAAAATTAGCTCTACAAGATCAATTACGTGAAGCAATCACTATTGGCAGCACTGACGTCAACATCATGACCAAACTTGATGGTCAAAGCAATCCCTACACCGATACTGAAAATGCACCAACCTATAAATTTTCTGATGCAGCTGCAGCCTTACGTGGCTTTGCTAACAGTGACTCAAGCTCTTCCGTCGTTCTTTCCGCCGGTTTCAACCCTAATTTATATGGTTATATCGCAAATTTTCCTGATTTTCTACCTGATAAAAATGGTGAATTCAAGAAAAAGATTTGCCTAAAAGTAAGCGATTTTCGTTCTGCAGAAATTCAGGGCAAGTATTTGGCAAAACGTGGTATCTGGGTTTCGGAATTTCGTGTTGAATCTCCATTAAACTGCGGTGGGCATGCCTTTATTAATGATGGTCACTTACTAGGACCAATTTTAGAAGAATTTAAAAATCGCAAAAACGAACTGATTGAAACCATGCATGGTTTTTACAAAAAAGCCATTACCAATATTCAGAAATTTTGCTCCGACATTCCTAAAAAAGTTCTGATTACTGCACAAGGTGGGATCGGTACAAATGACGAACATGCTTTTTTACTAAAGCACTATAATTTAGCCGCCACGGGTTGGGGAACGCCATTTTTACTAGTACCAGAAGTAACAAGTGTTGACCAATTACAATTAGAAAAACTACTAAATGCAAAAGCTGATGACGTTTTTTTAAGTTCAAGTTCCCCGTTGGGAGTGCCATTTTGGAATTTACGTACTTCCGCAAGCGAAGAAGCACGTCTTGAAAAAGTAAAAAACGGAACGCCTGGTAGCGTCTGCGTTAAAGGTTACGCCAAGTTCAGTAAAGAATTTACTGACGAACCACTGTGCAAAGCTTCGCGCGAATATCAACATTACAAATTACAAGAATTAGAAAACAGCGACCTGCCTGCTGAACAATTTGCTGCGCTTAAAGAAGATATTTTAAGTAAATCCTGCATTTGCACCGACCTGGCTGCCGGAGCGCTACTTAAACATGGCGTAGTTTCCAAAGCCGCTGGCGCGATTTGTCCTGGACCAAATCTAATTTGGTTTAAAAAAATGATGACTTTAAAAGAAATGGTCGATCATATTTACGGTCGTTGTTCAAAATTAATCGAGGAAGAACGTCCACACATGTTTATAGCCGAACTAAAACTACAAATAAATTACCTAATCGAAGAAATCAAAAAATCCACCCTGGGACTACCAACCCGCTCCACGCAAAAACTAACCGAGGTTATTGGAAATCTAAACAAAGGAATAGCCTACTATCAAGAGCTTGCCAAAGAGCTGTTAAAAGAACAACAGGAAAAATTTCTGCTTGCTCTTGGTGAACTGCAAGAAGAGTTGAACAATATTCAATTAGTCACACAGGAAGTAAAATAAAACAAGTCGCACCCAGCTTCTTAACTATAGACTGTAAAAATTGACGCATCACCTTTTTCTGACTATTATATAATTGTATCTTACAATAGTCGGTAATTCAGGAGGTATCTATGTACTTACGCCGTACTGTAGAAAATTTCTTACACCAAGCAAACAAACAGTTCCCCGCACTTTTGATCACAGGTCCACGACAAGTGGGCAAGACAACTGTATTGCAACATTTAAGCAAACAACAAAGAACATACGTCACATTAGACGATCCCAAGCTTGCCACCTTAGCAAGAGAAGAACCTGAATTATTTTTACAACGCTTTCCACCCCCCTTATTAATTGATGAAATTCAGTATGCCCCACAACTCCTGCCATACATCAAAATACATATTGACAAACATCATAAACCAGGAAACTTTTGGTTAACTGGTTCCCAACAATTTGAAATGATGAAGGGAGTACAAGAAAGTTTAGCTGGTCGCGTAGGGATTGTTAGATTATTAGGTTTTTCTCTACAGGAACTACAAAAACAAACAATTCATTCAGAGCCTTTTTTACCGACGCAGTTACAAACGAATAAACGTCTAAAATCCGCTAATACTTTTCTATTACGCGATATATATCGAATTATTTGGCGAGGTTCTTTTCCTGCTTTGTGGTTGTTGGATGCTGGTAATGGTGCGGATAGTGAAGATGGAATTGGTTATGGGTATGGTGGTGTAGCAGGAAATCTTGATGGAGATGGTGGCGAATTGGATTTCATTAAATATAGCGGTATGGACCACGATTTATTTTATGGATCTTATATCCAAACATATATACAACGCGATATTCGTAGTCTTCTTAATATTAGCGATGCTGATAAATTTTTTAAATTTTTGCGCGCCGCAGCAGCTCGTACAGGTCAGCTACTAAATATGACCGACATGGCAAGAGATGTAGGTATTTCCCCTATGACTGCGGAAAGTTGGCTTTCATTATTGAAAGCATCAGGGATAGTATATTTACTTGAACCATATCATAATAATCTAACTAAACGTTTAGTTAAAACTCCAAAACTCTATTTTCTCGATACTGGGCTATGCGCCTATTTAACAGAATGGTCAAGCCCTGAAACATTAGAAGCTGGCGCTATGTCTGGTGCTATTTTAGAAACCTTTATTGTTTCCGAAATTCTTAAAAGCTATTGGCATAATGGAAAGAATGCTCCCTTATACTTCTATCGAGATAAAGAACAGAAAGAAATTGACTTATTAATTGTCTCTGGTGACGCCATTTATCCGTTAGAAATAAAAAAAACCACCGATCCAGATAAATCCTCAATCCATCATTTTAATGTATTGAACAAGCTAAAAAAACCTACAGGGGCTGGTGGCGTTATTTGTTTAATATCAACACTACTACCAATTACCGATAAAGTTAATGCTATACCAATAGGATTTTTATAAAATATGGTTACAAACTTTAATACAATACAAAAGAAAACATTATTTCTTTTGTTATTTCTTTCAACACTCTACCTACTGACCAGTTGCCAACAAACACGCCCTGTTAACATCATTGCCAAACCGATTTTATTTGATGCAAAACGCATTACTCTAACACAACAGTATCGTCGCAAACATTACGGTATAAAATCATCATCAATCACGATTAAACCCCGCATGATTGTGTTACATTGGACAGGTGGTAAAGATTTAGCAAGCGCCTATGAAACTTTTTATCCTGCTTCTTTATGTGGACGCCAAGAACTGAAAAAAGGTGGAGATTTAAATGTATCGGCACATTTTATTGTCGATCGGGATGGCAAAATTTATCAATTGATGCCGACTAACAAGATGGCAAGACATGTCATCGGACTGAACAATATCGCCATTGGAATCGAAAACGTTGGTGGGGTCAATGATGTTGAAGACCTAACTAACGCACAACTTGAAGCAAATATTTATTTAATCAGACTTCTAAAAAAACAATATCCGAAAATTAAATATGTAATTGGGCATTATGAGTACGGAGCCTTACGACACACTTTGCTTTGGCAGGAAAAAGATCCAAAATATTTTACTTATAAAAGCGATCCTGGGATAAAATTTATGCAAAGTGTGCGAGGAAAATTATAAGCACAATCATTATATACTCTTCGCATTTTGGTTTTCCGCGTTGTTGGCTTTCTCGCTCTTTTGAGTCATGTATGTCCAATACACTCCTCAAACTCGACTCATTGCCGCCTAGCGGAAAATCCAAACTGCTCGAGTCTATTTGCGCTAACTCTGGAAAACTGTTTTCGTTTAGTATAACTAACAGTGCCTCCCTGAAAAACAATAACTACAATCTTTATCAGATTTATCATGCTCCATAAATGGTGTAGATTTATCTTGCACCTGTAGCTGCAGTTTTTAGTCCGCGTTATTAGTCTTTGCGCAGAGTAAAATCCGCAGCTACAGAACCTATAACCGCTTCTATAGAAAGAGCATTATGTTAAATTCATCCAATCGCCCGCGGGTGCCCTGGGTGGCAAAGGCAATCCCAGTCCTGCTACTATCCCTCTAATTTGCCCCCGTACTCTTGCTGCTGCATTATATATAGCAACTTGATCACCTATACGCTCATAAGCTGCATCTTGAGCCGCCATCTGGCTGGAATCACCAGGAGGAAAGGCTCCCACACCCCCTCCCGCCAATAAAGGATCATCCAAATAAATCGGTGGTCTAACTGCTTCTATTTGCACTGGATCAAGAAAATCCCGACGCTCTCCAGCATCACCAATACCTTCTATTATTGGCGATGGTTCCCTTCTTATTTCAGCTAAAATCGTCATATCAACTCCGCTCCTTCTTTGCCCCCAAAAAGGAAATGGAAATGGTACGGCTGGTGGTGAAAAATGTTCAATCATGTCACTTTCTTTTGGCATAGTATTTATACTCAAAATTATCTTTAATTATTATTTTTCAATAAAGTAATAACAAAATACACCAATATCATTACATAAAGATTAAAATTTATTTTATTTTAAACAACTCAGCTTTAGGTTATCTCTTTATTGTAAAACTAAAATGCAAAGCACATAACAATATTTTTAAGAAATGTGCATCCACCAATCAGGATTGGTGCGATCCACTGGTTGCTCTGGTCTTAATTTTGCTGCAGCATGTAACTCTGCTTGATTATTTATCGCTTCATATTGCACTCTTTCAAGTACTTCTGGAGGCGCATGATGAGGAGCAACTGGAGTTGCTGGTGGCGGCAAAAACTGATATGGGTTTTTGCCTAATGGATATTGTCTTTTTGCTGGTGCAAACATTTTAATTACCTCTAATCTTTTTACAGTTTCAAAACAAGAGAAATAAAAATACTAGAAATGACTTACACCAACCTTAAATTAGATTCATTTTTACTTAAAATAGATATACAAATGCTTAAGGGAATACAAATCAAAACCCCAAAACATAGAGCATCACAAATAAAAAAATATGCTCTTGACCAATAGCATTAAAATTAAATATTTGCTGTACCTTTACATCGATCAGATGATTCATCCTTGCTGCGCAGATCTTCAAACAACACCAAAATTATCGCCCAAAGCACTGGCATAACGAAAAAGCTATTAACAACCATTAAAACAGCCCCGGAGACAACACCTGGCAATCCTTTTTGAAACAAATGCGGTAAATAAACATTGATACCAATACCTGCCATCATGGGTAAAACTATAGCCGCAAGAGTATGCCACCAATTTCCCCAAACTAACCCACAACTATCTTTGATTGCCTCAGTAACACTTTTATCATCAAAAAGAATTAGCGGAATACATAAAACCAGCAAAATACCCAAAAACACTCCCGGCACAATAAGTGGAAACAGAATCGCAAGCACCATAGTCCCGACCAAAAATTGATTACCCCATATTCTCCAATATTTGTGTCGCACAAAGGCAAAAGAATCAGACAGTTTCGCATCAAATCTCGTCACTATCTCGTGCATACGATGTAACGCCACCCCCTTGAAATATAACGCTACAAAAGCCACAATGATTATACCTATAAAATAAAATGACATCAGCAAGGGTTCTTGTCTAACTTTTTCAAAATTATTAAGCGGAAAAATACCGCCCACATAGCCACTAACGTAATAAACAGAAATAATAAAATAACATAAAAAAACTCGCCAAGTCCTGCTGAAAGTCTGCAAATAAAGCGAAAATGCATCACAAAGAATTGGCCAAGTCGATAAATCTTTTTTAGCAAATTCAAACATATTTTTTACTCCTAAAAAATTTTCTATTATTTGGAAATGACAGCTATAATAAAAAGCGGGGTCGCAGGTCTTCTACCCACGTTAAACGATCCGCGTAACAAAACATTACTCACAAAATAATTTTACAACAATGAACCCAATAAACCTATTACAATTATACAACAAACTACCTGAAAAAAAAGGTCAAAAAATTGATTGGTCAGGATTACATGGAGCCGAAACAGGGTTCGTCATCAGCAACACCATTCAAACCAACCAACACCCAACCTTAATTATTACTAAAGATATTACCACAGCCAATCGCCTTAAGACAGAATTAGAATTTTTCCGCTCCCCTCTTGAATCTTATCCGATTTATATTTTCCCCGACTGGGAAACACTGCCATACGACCAGTTTTCACCTCACGAAGACATCATTTCTGACAGACTGTTAACATTATATCGGCTCCCCAAGTTAAATAAGGGCGCAGTTATTGTTGCCGCTAAAACTTTAATGAATTATCTACCGCCCTGCTCCTATTTACTCAGCAACAGCTTCGCTTTGCAAATCGGCGAACAATTAAACTCAATTACTTTTCGGCAAAATATTGAAAAATACGGTTACCATCGGGTTGAACAGGTCATGGAACATGGCGAATTTGCGATTCGCGGATCAATCATAGATATTTTTCCAACTGGTAGTCCAACCCCCTATCGCATCGACCTTTTCGACGAAGTTGTTGACAGTATCAGAAGCTTTGATACTGAAACCCAAATTTCAGAAAGAAAAGTCGATAAAGTCCAATTTCTACCAGCCAAAGAATTTCCCCTAACCAAAGAAGATATCCGCCACTTTCGCCAATCCTGGTATACTTTTTTTAGCGGTGATCCCAGCAACTGCTCCATTTACCAAAGCGTAAGCAGCGGCAATAGCGCAGCCGGTATCGAATATTTTCTAAGATTATTTTTTGATCAACTCGATACTCTTTTTGATTATTTACCCGAAAACAGCTTAATTGTTACTCTGGAAGATATTAACGCTGCAACGACAAACTTTAATGAAGAAGTCAAACATCGCTACGACCAATTGCGTTACGATCAACATCACCCCATCCTACCACCCACAGAAATTTTCTTAACCGTCGACAAATTTTTCGGGTTTTTAAAATCTTTTGCAAGAATTAACATTGAAGAACCAACAACCATATCGAAACTACCCGATCTGGCTGTCAATTACAAGGCTAATAAACCACTAGCAAATTTGTCTTCTTTTATCGAAAACACAGCAGCACGCGTTTTAATCTGTGCCGAATCTTTAGGACGACGTGAAAGTATCTTGCAACTTTTAAACAACAATCACCTTAATCCATCAATACACACAACCTGGACTGATTTTTGTAAATCAAAGGATAAATTTGGCATCATCGTCTCACCTTTAGAACAAAGTGCTCTTTTACAACTCACTAATCAAGAAATAGCGCTAATTACAGAAACACAACTTTTCAGTATCCAGACACCCTCTTCCTCAGTCGCTGGTACGCGCCGTCCACGCCAGGACCTGGACGCTATAGTACGCAATTTGACGGAATTACATGTCGGCGATCCAATCGTACACATTGAGCACGGCGTTGGTCGCTATCTGGGTTTGCAAAAAATTAACGCTGGCAATGAAGAAAATGAATTTTTAACTATCGAATACGCTAACAAAACCAAGCTTTACGTTCCCGTTACCTCTTTACATTTAATCAGTCGTTACAGCGGCAGTCCCGCTGAGAATGCACCACTTACACACCTTGGCGCAAAGCAATGGGAAAAAGCCAAACAAGAAACCATTAAAAAAGTTCGTGATGTTGCCGTTGAATTATTAAATATTTACGCTAAACGTGCTGCCAAAGTCGGACATATTTTTGCCAAACCAGGAGCCGATTATTTAAAATTCGCCGCTGGTTTTCCTTTTGTCGAAACTGAAGATCAAAAAAATGCTATTGCAGCAACTATTACCGACATGACATCTGAGCGTCTCATGGATAGATTAATTTGTGGAGATGTCGGTTTTGGCAAAACTGAAGTAGCCATGCGCGCCACTTTTGTCGCCATATCATCCAATAAACAAGTGGCTATTTTAGCTCCGACCACTCTTTTAGCGGAACAACATTATCATAATTTTTGCAACCGTTTTGCCGACTGGCCAGTGCAAATCGCCATGTTATCGCGTTTTTGCTCCAGCAAAGAACAAGCAACAATCATTGAAAAATTAAAGGACGGCAAAGTTGATATTGTCATCGGCACACATAAACTCTTGCAGCCAAAAATAATTTTTCGTGATTTGGGTTTATTGATTATCGACGAAGAACATCGCTTTGGCGTAAAACAAAAAGAAAGCATTAAAAAGCTCCGTCCAGAAATCGATACTTTAACTTTAACCGCCACACCAATTCCCCGCACGCTAAATATGGCACTTTCCGGCATGCGCGATTTTTCAATTATTGCCACACCGCCACCCGGTCGCCTTGCTATTCGGACATTTATTCGCGAACGCAATAACCATCTCATACGAGAAGCTATTTTGCGGGAAGTTTTACGTGGTGGGCAGGTTTATTTTTTACATAACAATGTTACTACAATTAAAAGAACAGTTGAGGAATTAGAAAAGCTAGTCCCGCAAGCAAAAATTGCTTTTGCACACGGACAAATGCAGGAACGTGAATTGGAGCGCATTATGAGCGATTTTTACCATCGCCGTTTTAATGTTTTAGTTTGTTCAACTATTATCGAATCTGGGATTGATATTCCAACCGCAAACACTATTATCATTGACCGCGCTGATCGTCTTGGGTTGGCGCAATTACATCAATTGCGCGGACGGGTCGGTCGTTCCCACCACCAAGCTTATGCTTATTTTTTAGTGCCCCAAGAAGAAGCGATGACTCCTGATGCTAAAAAACGCTTAGATGCCATCGGCTCCATGGGCGATTTAGGAGTTGGTTTTGTTCTGGCTTCGCACGATTTAGAAATCCGCGGCACCGGCGAAATTCTTGGAGAAGAACAAAGTGGACAAATCGCTGCGGTCGGCTTTGACTTGTATTTAGAATATTTGGAACGTGCCGTCACAGCTTTGAAAGAAGGCAAACAAGACGAACTTGACAAAGATCCACTGCAACAAGTTACAGAAATCGACCTAAAAGTACCAACTTTATTGCCTGATGATTACATAGCCGACATCAATGCCCGTTTAATTTTATATAAACGCATTGCTGCAGCCAAAAATCAAAAAGAATTGGACATGTTACAGGTGGAAATGATTGATCGTTTTGGACTTTTACCCGAAGCCGCTAAGAATCTCTTCAGTAGCACAGAAATTAAACTGCTTGCCGAGCCTTTAGGCATTAAAAAAATTATCGCCAATTTACAGCAAGGTACGATTGAATTTACCGCCAAACCCAATGTCGATGCAAAAAAAGTTATCGCTTTGGTACAAAAACATTCTAACGTATTTAAGCTAAAAGGCGGCAGTCGTTTGGAATTTACAAAGAAACATGAAAAGGTGGAAGGCTTGGTGAAATTCTTAAAAATAATTTTACAGGAAGTGAAATTATAGAATTAAGAAATAGCTGGTGCCGAGAAGAGGACTCGAACCTCCACGGAGTTGCCCCCACAAATACCTGAAACTTGCGTGTCTACCAATTCCACCATCCCGGCAATATTTTAAATATTTCAAATGTTGAATCAACCATAAACTCTGTAGCCGCAAATCTGTAGCCGCAAGCTTTAGCTTGCATATAAAAACCACCATGTGGTGATACGTTAATCTAAAATTCAACATTTAAAATTGCTTAGCTAAAGCTTGCAACTACGAGACCAAAACTACGATTTTACGGTTTAGCATTATTTTCAAAATTACTACAGTCATTTCTTTGGTAACTCTTAATCATACGAGCGCTGTCAGTTGGCAAGCTTTGTTGACCGCTACCACTATACAAACCACCCTGCCCCTGATTGGTGGTCATTTTATCCTTCAAATTGGAACAAATTTGTTCACGCCGTGTATTTGGCAATTGATCTGGATTTTTTGCAGCCAGATAACTGCACCCTGTCATCATCAAACCTAATATCGCAGCAACAGTCGCTATGCTGATTTTTCTCATGGTCAATTCCTGTTTTATTTTATGATTTAAATAAATTTAGCGCATACCAATACAAAAGGCTTTGTTGCATAATTCAAAAAAACATAAATAACGTAGCCGCAGGCTTTAGCCTGCGATATATTATGTATAAACTTACGCAGACTAAAGTCTGCGGCTACGAAATCATTATTAATACGAATTATTCAACAACACCAATACAAAAGATATGTAAATAAAATTGTTTTATTTATCAAGGCGTTATTTACAACACCCCTGGAATTCATAAATACCTAAGCCAAACTTAATACACTAATACTTATGATTCATCATTCTAACACATACCACCAAACTAAAAAATTATTTTTAATATATTTAATGACTACAATTTGATAATATTAAAAAAGGAAAACAGTTATGTGAAAATTTCACACTTCCGTAATTTCTCAAAAACCATAGGCAAATTACAAGAATAACGTAACCGCAAGCTTTAGCTTGCGGTTTCATTATTGCATACATATATAATTTAACACCTATTTTAGCGCGGGCTAAAGCCTGCGGCTACGGAATCACAATTATCACCCTAACGGAATAAAAAATGAATGCATTGCAAACTGTTGCTTTAAAATTACTCTTTAATGACAAAGGGAAATTTTTTACTTTGATAATTGGCATCATGTTTGCTGTACTGCTTATGATGCTCATGACGGCAACTTTTACAGGCATTATCCAAAAAACATCATCGCAGATTATCAACCTAAATGCCGACATGTGGGTAATGGATCCATCCGTAGACTCCACCCGCGACAATATTCCAATACCAGACTATGTTTTAGATGCAGTAAGAAGTATTCAGGGCGTAAAATTTGCTGTACCACTATATTCGGGATCTGGTTTAGTAAAACTTAGCTCAGGAAGATATCAGGCAACACAGATAGTCGGTATCGATGACTCAACTTTATTTGGCAGACCACAAATTATCGATGGCAATATAAACGCTATATTTAACGATGATGCCTTTATTGCGATTAAAGATTCGGATTTTTCCAAACTCGACAGCCCAAAAAATGGAACAACTTTCGAAGTTAACGATCATCGTGGAATTATTGTTGGGACAGGCAAGGTTTCTATGGGCGGACTTTTTGGAACTCCAACTTTGTATACACTTTATTCGCGAGCAATTAAGGACTTGCCTACAACACGCTTTACTATCTCTTATATTTTACTAAATCCAAAAAACACCAAAGATATATCTTATATTAAGCAAGAAGTCACCAAACTAGGATATAAAACTTGGACCAGACAGGAATTCATCGATGCAAATTCCAACTACTACATGTTTAAAACTGGTTTAGGAACCAACATAGTCATTATGACTTTAGTGAGTTTTATTGTCGGTTTATCTGTTGCCGGACAAACTTTTTATGCTTTTGTTTTGGAAAATCTTGAAAAATTTGGCGCTCTCAAAGCGATTGGCGCAAAAAAACGTGATCTTATGGAAATGATATTTTTTCAAGCCGCAATTGTAGGATTTTTAGGGTATGGCTTTGGAGTATTTGCATCTTCTACACTTATTGCACTCGCAAAATTACGCTTACCAAACTACGCTTCAGTTGTTACTTTTCCAACCATGATATTTTCTTTTTTTCTGGTACTTATTATTGTAAGTTTTTCTAGCTACATTGGCATTAGAAAAATACTTAAAATTGAACCATTTGATATTTTTAGAGGCTAAATGATTCTCGAAGCAAAAAATTTAGTTAAATGGTTTGGCACCGAAGAAAACAAAACCTACGCAGTAAAAGACGTTAGTTTTAGCGTTAATTACGGAGAAATGCTTTATATCGTTGGTCCATCAGGTTCTGGCAAAACAACGCTTTTAAGTATTATTTCCGGTATTTTGCGCCCTAATGCTGGAGTTGTATTTGTCAAAGATAAAGAGTTATGGAAACTCAATGATAATGAAATGGCGGATTTTCGGCTTTTTTCCATTGGCTTTGTTTTTCAGGATTTCCATTTGTTTCCACGTCTAACCAGCGTAGAAAATGTAGCAATCCCGCTGATTTTGCAGAAAAAAAGCTGGGAAGAAAGTATAGCAGCCGGATATAAATATCTTGAAATTGTAGGATTAAAAGATCGCGCCGACCTTCCACCACATAAATTAAGTATAGGCGAACAACAACGCGTTGCCATTGCCAGAGCGATAATTTCCGAACCTGATTTGTTGATTTTTGATGAACCTACCGCCTCTTTGGATGGAGACACCGGTAAAAAAATTATTTCCTTTGTACGGGACAATATTTTAAGCGCTAAAAAAGCAATAATTATAGTTACTCACGACAATCGGATTTATAATTATGCAACGCGCATTTTACGGATGGAAGATGGTAAAATTATGGCAAGCAATAAAGGAGAGTTTTAAATAATTTCACGGCAACTCTGCCATTAAATATACTAAACGAAAACAGGTTTCCAGGGTTAGCACAAATAGACTCGAGCAGTTTGTGTTTTCCGCTAGGCGGCAACGAATCGAGTTTAAGGAGTGTATTGGACATACATGACTCAAACGAGCGAGAAAGCCAACAACGCGGAAAACCAAAATGCGAAGAGTATAAACTGCAGAAATTGGCAATCTGTAATTAATACGTATTATTCAACAATGCCTAATTAATTTTTATGTAAATAAAATAACTATATAAATCAATATGTTCCATTTGAAAGCAAAAAAAATATTCGATATTAGCCTAAAAAAAATAATCAAAGACCAATTGTTATTTATCATCGCTGGCTTTGGGATTTTAGTCGGCGTGATAAGCGTTTATATTTATAATGTAAAGGCAAACCCTCTACCCCCAATCGGGGCAAGCTACAATCCTTATATAACTGGAATTTACGCAACCGGCATCATTGAAAGCAATCAAAAAAACGGTTCCAATATTAATATTTTTCCGGACGTATCAGGCAAAGTAGTTAAGATTTTTACTGTTGATGGTCAAGAAGTAAAGGCTGGCGACCCAATTCTTGCCATTGATGATTCTGTACAAAGAGAAATTGTCGCCAAAGACATCGCGGAAGTTAATGCCGCTTTGGCGCTTTTGCAGAAATTAAAAGCCGAACCGCGCAAAGAAAATTTAGATGTCGCGAAAGCTCAATTTGACTACGCAAAAGCTAATCTTAAAAACGTCATAGATCAATTGAATAAAGTCAAACAATCTTACAAAATTAATCCCAAATCAGT
The DNA here is from genome assembly GCA_001801285.1 of Gammaproteobacteria bacterium GWE2_37_16. Classification (GTDB taxonomy): domain Bacteria; phylum Pseudomonadota; class Gammaproteobacteria; order UBA9339; family UBA9339; genus GWE2-37-16. The sequence continues at coordinate 509 of MGXG01000033.1, read as the reverse complement.
TAGCAAAAATGTTTTAGATAATGCGATTAATGCGGTAAAAATTGCCAAAGAAAATTTAAAAGTAGCTGAAGCTGAGTATAATCTGATGAAAGCTGGGGCATGGGAATATGACATTAAAAATCAGGAAAACCAATACCAGGCTCTTATAAAAACTTACCAGTCAGATAATGCACTTTTAGATAAATATTTAATAAAATCATCGATTGATGGGGTTATTTTACGCGTTAATCCAGCCTTAGGAAGCTATGTATCGCCACAAGGCAGCTATGACACTTACACCCAAGGCATGAATCCTGTCATAGTAATGGGAGTTTTGGATCCATATCTAGAAGTTAGATGTTATCTCAATGAAATTCTTGTACCAAAGTTGCCAAAACAGGAAAACATGCAGGCCAAAATTTTCATTCGCGGTGAAAACAACAAAAGTATCCCCGTGGAGTTCGTTAGAATACAGCCTTATACCATCCCGAATATTGAACTTTCCAATCAAAGACAGGAAAGAGTGGATG
>MGXG01000032.1 GCA_001801285.1 Gammaproteobacteria bacterium GWE2_37_16 | reverse complement strand
CTCCTTTTTATTAAGAGATTAAAGATTTACGTTATATATCAGCGAGTTATTTTTTTATACTAAAAGTTTGTCGTGTACAAAGATCTTTTGATCCATTCGCCGCAAACAGGGTATTTTCCATTAACATTGCGACAGTCATGGGACCTACGCCACCTGGTACAGGAGTAATCCAACTTGCATGTTCTTTAGCAATTTCTAACTCGACATCGCCGACAATTTTTCCGTTTGGCAAACGATTAAAACCAACATCGATAACGATTGCACCTTCTTTAATCCAGTTACCTTTAATTAAATTTGGTACACCGGCGGCGGCAATTAGTAAATCGGCATCACGTATGTGTGATGGGAGGTCCTTAGTGAAAATATGGCAAACAGTCACCGTGGCACCAGCCATTAAAAGTTCTAATGCCATGGGTCTGCCAACAATATTGGATGCGCCGATTATAGTAGCATTTATGCCTTTTAGCGATATTTTTGTATTGTTCAATAAAGCCATGATGCCTTTTGGGGTACAAGGACGCAAGAGTGGGATTCCCATTGCTAGACGCCCCATGTTGTAAGGGTGGAAACCGTCGACGTCTTTATTTGGATGAATGGCTTCCAAAATTTTTTCTGTAGTGATGTGTTTTGGTAGTGGTAATTGTACTAAAATACCATCGATCGTTTGATCAATATTAAGTTGTTTAATTAATTCTATTAATGCTTGTTCGCTGGTGTTGGTGGGCAAGTCGTAATGTTTGGAAAACATGCCCAGTTGAGCGCACATTTGTCGTTTTTTTTGTACATAAATTTTGGAAGCTGGATTATCGCCGACAATAATCACCACCAAACCTGGTGCGCGTAGCCCGTTAGTCAGGCGTTTTTGTATGCCTGTTGCCACATCTTGCTGAATTTTTTCGGCAATTTTAATGCCATTAATAATAGTTGCGGTCATACTTGTATAGTTAAATTTTTAGCTCTCGAATTTTGCTAATAATAGCGGTGTAATTCTTATTGGGGGTGTTGAAAATTTCCGAACCGATTACAAAAGTATCGGCGCCAGCAGCAGCAATTTTGGTGAAATTATTCACTTTAACGCCGCCATCTACTTCAAGAAGAATTTTGGTTTTTTGTCTAGTTTCGAGTATTTTTCGTACGGTTTGAATTTTTTGAAGAGAGCCAGGAATAAAGCTTTGTCCGGCAAAACCTGGATTAACTGACATAATTAAAATGAGATCTAGTTTTTCAAGAGAGTAATCCAAGTAATCAAGTGGTGTCACTGGGTTAAAGGCGAGCCCAGCTAAGCAACCTAAATCATGGATTAATTGTAAACTGCGATCGATGTGTTCTGTTGCTTCTGGATGAATAGTAATGTATGTGGCACCAGCTTTAGCAAAATCATGAATTAAATTATCAACAGGTTTGGTCATTAAGTGGACGTCAATTGGCGCTTGAATACCAAAATCACGTAGTGCTTTACAAACCAACGGTCCAATAGTTAAATTCGGTACGTAATGGTTATCCATAACATCGAAATGGATCGTATCTGCACCAGCAGCAAGTACCTTTGTGCATTCTTCACCCAAACGGGCAAAGTCAGCGGATAAAATAGAAGCGGCAATTTTTATTTTAGACATAAGGGCAAATTTTTAATTTTATGTTTAGAGTATTTTAGTGGTTAGTTTTTAGGAGTATTATAACAGTAAAATAAAAACAGTACAAAGATATGTGAAAATGATTGCCATATAAATCAATGGGTTATTTTTAAAGTTAAAATGGGTAATAGCACAAAAACTACAGAGTTTGCGGCTACAAAACGAATAAATTTAAGATGAACACAAAAAATTTTGGTACTTTATACATTGTTGCTACGCCAATTGGTAATTTGAAGGATATTACTCTGCGTGCTTTAGAGGTTTTGCAAAGTGTTGATTTGATTGCGGCTGAAGATACCAGGCAAAGTAAAAAGCTTCTTGATAATTATTGCATTAAAACACCATTGATTTCTTTGCATGAACACAATGAAGAGTTTCGCAGTAAGTTAATTTTAGAGAAATTAGCGGAAAATAAAAATATTGCTCTGATTTCTGATGCGGGTACTCCGCTGATTAGTGATCCTGGTTATCAATTAGTGACTATAGCTCAAGCTGCTCAACATAAAATTGTGCCAATTCCAGGACCATGCGCAGCGATAGCAGCCCTTAGTGTGTCGGGTTTACCTACTGATCGTTTTGTTTTTGAAGGATTTTTACCGGCAAAAGCGACACAACGTCGACAAAAACTAGAAAAACTTAAATCTGAAACCAGAAGTATAATTTTTTACGAATCAATACACCGTATTTTAGAATCTCTTCTTACAATGATTGGGGTTTTTGGTGCGAACAGAATGGCGGTTTATGCGCGGGAATTGACCAAAATGTATGAAACTATCCAATCTGGAACTTTACAGGAAATTTATGATTTTGTGGAAAATAATTCACAGCAACGCAAAGGTGAGATTGTTTTAATTGTGCACGGAGTTGAAGAGGCAGTAACTGATACTGAGGAATTGGATATGGAGCGTATTTTAAAAATATTAACCGCAGAGTTACCTGGTTCTCAAGCGGTTGATTTAACGGTGAAAATATTTAATAATAGAATATCCAGGAAAAAATTGTATAGTGCAATGTTGCAGTCGAAAAAAGCAAATGACGACAGATCTTGAAGATATGTTGAATAAATTACTATGCAAATCAATGTGTTGTTTTCAGTAAAACAAAAATATCCAATTGTATGTCACCAGTAATTACCACATATGAGCAACCACTTAACGAATGTGTTAGGTTATGTTTGCGTTTGGAATTCCTTTTTCAGAAGGCAAAGCATTATATCGATGATGATTCTGGCTGGGGTACACGCACTACTTTAGAAACAATATTGGAAATTTTAAATGTTGCCGATCGTCCTGATTTGAAAACAAAACTAAGTAAAGCTTTAGGGATGTATGTTGTTTCTTTGTCTGGTTTTATAGGGAAAAAGTTGCCAAGTAACATTGACGAAAAAAAATTGATACATCTGCATGATCAAATTAATCAAATGTTGGAAAAACTCAATAATAGTGGTAGAGCTGGGCAAAATCTAAAAGAAAATGAGTTCATTATAACTATTTTGCAACGCATGAGTACGAGTGGTGGAACTTGTGCTTTTAGTGTTCCATCTTATCATCTTTGGTTGCAACAATCGGTGCAGATTAGACGAAAACAATTGGATGAATGGCTGAGTAGTTTCCTGGAGCTAAAAGCGATTATTAGTTTGTTGTTGCGTTTGATTAGAGAAAGTGTCATTTTGGATTCAGCGGTTGCCAAACATGGTTTTTATCAAATGGATTTTGATACGAGGTTGGCTTATCAAATGGTGCGTGTTGCTTTGCCGACTGCTGACTTAGTTTATCCTGAAATCAGCGTTGGTCGGCATCGTCTTTCTATTCATTTTTATGAACTTAATACTTTTGGGCGTCCTGTACAGATGAACAAAGATATCAAATTTGATTTGGCGTGCTGTAAGATATAAGAACAGGTTAATCCTCGTCTTGTTCTTTGAGTATCTTATGTTGACCTCGTTTTTTGCCATCGCTTTTTCCTTTGTGTTTACCTAACTGCCGCGCTAGCTTATCGACTAATAAATCAATAGTTTTGTACATATCTTCTGATTCTGCGCTTGCGTGAATTTCTGTGCCCGGAAAGTGGATTTTTGCTTCGGCAAACTGTGGGTTTTCTTTATTATTATCTACGCTAAAAACTACGTGTAAGCTCGTGATGCGATCAGCATAACGTTCTAAACGTTTGAATTTTGTGTGTGTGAATTCTCTCAAAGTTGGGGTTATGACGACATTTTGACCTGTAAATTGAATTTGCTGCATGTTGTGCTCCGTGTTTAATTGGTTGACTAAAAAGTTCACTGTTTTTTGAATATAGTATAGTTGTTTATAATTTAAAATTCCTTAAGCCGAATCCTGCGGCTGGTTAATTTTACTTCCCACAAAATTAGATTATAAATCAAATTCATCTCCAAGATATACTTCCCTTACTTGTTTATTTGCCATAATTTCTTGTGGTGAACCACTTGCGATGACAAAACCATCACTCACGATATAAGCGCGTTGACAAATTGCCAAAGTTTCTCGGACATTGTGATCGGTGATAAGAATTCCAATACCTTTTTTGTGAAGTTGAATGATAATTTTTTTAATATCGATAATTGAGATCGGGTCGATACCGGCAAATGGTTCGTCGAGTAAAATAAATTTTGGTTCCATTGCTAAAGTACGGGCGATTTCAACGCGGCGACGTTCACCACCAGACAAGCTGTTCCCAATATTGTCTCGCAAATGTTCAATATGAAATTCTTTTAATAGTTTTTCCAAACGTTGTTGTTGTTCTTGTTTGCTTAATTCTGAGCGTAACTCCAATATTGCCATGATATTATCACTGACACTGAGTTTGCGGAAAATCGAAGCTTCTTGAGGTAGATAGCCGATGCCCAAACGTGCGCGTTCGTGCATGGCCAGTTTGGTTATATCTTTATCGTCAAGTGATATTTTTCCGTGGCTTGGGGGAACCAAACCGACGATCATATAAAAGCTGGTAGTTTTACCTGCACCATTTGGTCCTAACAAACCAACAATTTCTGTGTGTTTGATTTGCAAGGAAATATCTTGCACTACCTTGCGGTTTCTATATTTTTTTTCTAAGTGTTCGGCTTTTAAGAGACTCATCTTGATGAAATGTTGAATTTTGAATGTTAAATTTTAAATGGTAGTCAAGCCTATAATATTAAATTTTTAACAGAATGTCGCCCAATTGTTTTTTGTTATTTGGAGAAATTAAAGTTATCAATGGAACGCATTGATTTACAACATAATTTTATTTGCTTATCTAAATAAAAACATCGCGAAGCGGTTCCATCATTTGAAATTCATAATTTCTTTTTTATGGTTGTGGCGGCAAAAAAATTGTTGTTAAACTGTTGGGGTTAGGTAGTGACATAATGGTTTGTTTTTTTATATCGTATTTTATATAGTCACTGGTGAATTTATTTTGTTCTTCATCTATCTCCGCTGTGCCGGTTAGAGTCATTAAATTTTGCAGCGGAAAAATTTCAATTTTTTGTGCTGTGGCATTGAGCGGTTTTTTGGTTTGATCATTAATTGTTTGGTAGTGTGCTGGCGTTCCTGTGGCAAGGATTTTTTGTATGATATTACTATTATCGCGATAGACCAATATATTGGGAGCGTCCATTGCACTTGTTCCTTGATTGAATTTTACATCACCTGTGTAAATGCACAGATTATTTTTTTCTTGGCATTTTGCCTGGTTGGCCTTATACATCGCTGGTTGCGGTGAAGTTTCACCGGTTTTTTTTTCTGGAGTATATTGTCCCTCCACCATGGAAGATAATTGCAAAATGTTTTCTTTAAAATCCATGTTTCCACCTACCGCTTTTACCGCGCTGTTTGGCTGGGTTATAAGCAGTGGTTGTTTGGTTTCCGCATACTGTTTTTCTGGATAAAAAGTTAAAGCTTCAGTTGCAATTGAAAGACTAGGATTTTTTGCAATAAGATCAGAAAATTGTTGAATATTTACATTTCCTGAAAGATCAATAATTATTTGATTTTGTTTGCTTTTTCCATAATTTGCCTGAATTTTCCATAATTGTTTTTCTGAGCTTAGAATGGTGGCTTCCGGGGCGGTAAGATCATATTCATCATCCAGGGGGTGGTGTGTTATTTTGGAGGTGGTTAGTTGGTGTGTTGCAAGTCCTGTGACTGGATCCATTTTCCAATAAGTGACATTGGTCATAAAAATGTCAGGCTGATTTGGTGTTTCAGCAATATGATCTAAGTTAGAGCGCACTAAATTAAAAGTGAGCCACCAGCCTATACCGAGAAATAGGAACAGAAATGTGGTCAGAATAGAAAATTTTGTTTTCAAGTTAATTCCATATTTAGTTTACTTGTTTTTGGAGGAGGTTTTTTGGGGAGGTAGAAGTCCCATGCACATGTAATTAACATCGGCACTTTTATCCACTATATTGATGACGCAAGCAGGTGAGCAATTTGTTTTTTTTGTGTGCAAACCAATCCACCAAGTTCCTGAAATTTCATTACACCAATGATTCTTTTTAAATTTGCCCACTTTTACACATTCTTTGCTTGCGGAGGCGATTTGTTGAGCTTCAGTGAAACTCATTTTGGCGGTCGTGTTGTTTTTTGTACAATACTCTTTGGCGAGAATTTGTTGACTGAAAAAAAAGCTGCCAAAAAGCAGATATGTAAATAAAATTTTGTTTAACTTCAACATATTATCCCCGAGATTTGTAAATATTTCATTAATTCAAAATGCAACATTGCTTATTAAACCAATCCTGCTTTTAAGATATCATGCATATGAATAACACCAAGAATTTTATGTTCTTCGTTAACAACGGCAAGCGCGGTAATTG
>MGXG01000031.1 GCA_001801285.1 Gammaproteobacteria bacterium GWE2_37_16 | reverse complement strand
AAGCTGCGCCAAGACTATGATTTAACATCTAATTTACCATCCATGCGCGCTATTGGTTACCGCCAGGTTTGGCAATATTTAGAAGGAGAGTTAGATTATACCACCATGCATGAACAAGCTATTATCGCTACCCGTCAACTCGCCAAAAGACAAATGACCTGGTTACGAAGTTGGGGTAGCCGCAGGCTTTAGCCTGCGCATATAACGACCGCAGGCTAAAGCCTGCGGCTACGTAATCATAATTATAATAATATTGACACAATTTTTAATGAGATAACTCTATTGAAGTAGATGGTGGAGAGTTAGTGAAATCTTCATGTAACGCGTTTGTTGAATGCTTTGGCGGCAAATGTTCAAGAGCGTGCAAGAAAGCATCTGTTGGCGCTGAGCTCGGCGAAGACGGCGATACACCTGCTTCAGATTGTAACGAATTTTTTGATGGCACTTGCCGTGACTTTGGTAAAGGCTCTACCACCTCCAATTTATCAATTGTATATTTCTCCTCTAACTTTTCCTTTATACCTTTTGTAATTGTCTTCACACTGTCATCCAATACACTGAACGCTTTACGATGAAAAAGCTGAACAATCAAACCTATAAGTACACTGAAAAAACCAAATCCGGCAGCAACTCCCGTTGCTTCTGGTAGGGCTGACGGCAAACCCCGCCCTGGCACTGGTATCGGCGGAGCCGCAGTCATAACTGTAGCATTAATTAATGTGTTAGCGGCAGAAGTTGCAAGCCCAGAACCTTTTTCAGGAAAAGGCGGTGGTTTTAAAAGAAGCTTGGCTGCTTTTATCCGATGCAACTGCCAAGACTCTTTGGCAAGTTTCATCCCAAGAAGTATCCCAAAACCAATTCCAATTAAACCGCCAATAATAAGAGCCGGTATGCTGGTAAAAGGATTGCTCAGTATAAATATACCAGTAAGACTAACTATACCAGCGCCTGCCGCGATTCCAATAGTTGATCCAACTATACTGCCCCCAATAATCGAACTGATTTTTCCACTTCGATCATAATCAGCAACATGGGCTCGAAACTCTTTGCTCTCTTTGGTATCGGTATTAACATCTAAAAGGTTTGAAATTTTATCTCGAGTTGGTTGAATAGCATCAGCTGCAATCTTTTGATCACGCAATTTCTTCCACTCAGCATCTAACAAATTACGACCGGCAGTACCCTCATTAAAATGCTGTCTTTGTATTTCCAATATCGCCAACATATCCGCAGCATAATTTTGGTTCCGCGTTGCAATTCTCTCTCTGAGGACCTTTATTTGCCCACCAAGAAAAACCAATTCTTCTGGCGGTGTGTATGGTTTTATATCCACCATAATTATACTGGCTAAGCCACGCACCAATGCACTATGACCTATACGCGACCAAAAACCGGGGCGAAGTTGTTCGGCTTTATGCTCATATGCGGCTAATTTGCGTTTTTCATGCCACATTTCTTGTAAATTCACATGTGTACTTTTTAATTTTTCTAACAATCCATTTTCATCACCTGCAGTCGCTTGTAAAGCTCGCTCCTCCAAAACAATTTGCGCCTGCAGCAAGGCATATTCAACGCTTAACTCCCGAGCACGTCTTTTTGCTTCAGTCAGTTTTCCTGACTCATCATTGGCATACATTTGCAATAGTATTGACGCTGTCATGGTGACAACACCAATAGCAGCAAAAGTTGCAAAGTTAGTACCAATAGCAATCGCACTAGAACCCGGCATCACAAATAAAGGATTGGAAAATGTCGCGCCAAGTCCAATAGTCACATTGGCAACAGACATAATTATTTGAAATGCATCCGCTTCCGTCTTGATATTGGCAAGACGCGCTTTTAGTTCTGTTTCAGTTTGTCCCTCAATAGCATTTAATGCTTCTTCTGTTTTTTCAAAATCACTTCTGGCTTTTCTTATATTTGCATAAGACTGTAGAAAACCACCGCCAATCCAAACCGCTGCGCCAAAAACAACTCCCAAAATAAAACCAATCGGACCAAGAAGCACTGTGTTAAAAAACATACCAGTAGAAACACCAAACATCCCTGAAGAAATAAACGCCGTTGCTGCACTGGCACGCAGTGTCTTCCAAAAACTTTTCTTTGCCTCTTTGCGAATTCCCTGAGCCTGCTTACGTATTTCGATTAGTCTTCTGGTAGCGGATAGGTGAAATCCTAAGGATTGGTCTATTTGTGTACTCTTAACCGTGATATCCGATAATCTTTTTTGTGTTTCTGCTTTCCTGTTTTCTAAAAACTTAATATCTATCGCCAAAAGCTCTTGTTGATTTAGAAGGATTAATTCCTCATTCTGTAATTTACGATCAAACTTAGACAGAATATTGCTCTGCTTTAGAAGATGTTCATCTAACGTTGCGCTTATCGTATTTAACCGTACTACTATTACTTTCAGTAATTCGTTTCTTTTAGATAAATCACGTTCTATTAGGTACAACTCTTTTTCTGTACCTATTTCCCCCTCAAGCAATGCTTCAAATTCCCTAACGCTAACTAATTCTTCAAAACAAACAGGTGTAGAAACATACGATTCAATAGTAATTGACTTATCTAACGTTATAGCTGCACCTTTTTTGGGGGTATTCGAAACAACAGAATGATCCGTTTCCCACTGCTGTTGCCTTTTTTCGCGCACATGAGGCGGAACATATCCTCCAAGAACAACATCAATAATTTGGGGATTAGCTTTTACTTGTGACGCGATAATGGAAGAAATTTGCGTCCAAATGACATTTCTGTCCTTATCGTTCAATGGTAAGGAATACACAAAAACTGGATCTAAAGTTTCAGTGAACTCAAATTTCAACAGACCGCCAATATAAGTGGTAATATGCAAATCCCCATAAAAATGTCGATCTCCACTTAGCATTACATCAATCTGTTTATGTAGAACGCCACCAAGCATGGTTCTAACTTGCGTTGAAACTGGTCTTCTCGCAAATGGTGCATTTGTTTTTTGTCCTTGTACGGTAATCATATTTTTATTTTAACTTTCTTGTATATGTTTAGCTGTTCTTTATAAACCTTGTAACTTCTCAAAAACCATGAGCCAATTACAAGAATAACGTAGCCACAAACCCGTATAACCACAAGCCCGTAGCCGCAAGCTTTAGCTTGCGTCTTCATTATTACACATGTATCTGATTTAACATGTATTTTAGCGCAGGCTAAAGCCTGCGGCTACAGAATCACAATTATAATATCTCCATTCATTCGTTACTCGAAACTTCCTGTTTCTCGCCCCTGCGGGGTCGGCTTTCAGCCGTTCAAAATCTGGCTTCATGCCGATTTTGTCATTCTTTCCTTCGCAAGCATTATACCATATTTCACCTTAAAAATGTCTTACCGTAAATACCGTAACTAATTTCTTTAGTAAAAAACCAATATTTCAATTCGAGGTCAAAATGAGGTATAATTTTCAATAACCGTAGCCGCAGGCTTTAGCCTGCGATAGATCCTGTGCAATAATTATAGTGTGCGCAGGCTAAAGTCTGCGGCTACGAATACGCGTTAAAACCTGAACCACAAATACAACACGACAAATTTATGCTAAGGTACAAAAATGACATTTGACATATTCCACAATAGCTTACAGCCAATTATCCAGTTTCTACATACCCATCCACATTACTCCGGTTTAATGACCTTTTTTGTGGTTTTTTGCGAAGCGATGGCGGTAATTGGTGTCATCGTACCAGGAACAGTAACAATGACCGCCATTGGCGTTTTAATTGGTTCTGGTGTTATACCTGCCGTAAGTACTTTTATTTGGGCGATTTGTGGTGGAATTGTCGGAGACTATTTAAGTTATATAATCGGGGTTTATTACAAAGACCGTTTACATCGCATGTGGCCATTCAAAAAATATCCACAATTACTTGAGCGTGGTGAAAAATTTTTTGCGCAACATGGAGGCAAAAGCATTATTATAGGACGTTTTTTTGGTCCTATGCGAGCTATGATCCCTATGGTTGCCGGTATGTTAAAAATGTCTATTGGGCGTTTTTTATTAGCCGCCATCCCCTCTGTAACAATCTGGGCAATCTTGTATATTTTACCAGGAACTTTGCTCGGCGCGCTAGCTCTGGAGCTACCCCCAAAAGTCGCCACCCAGTTTTTACTCTGGGCAATGCTCTGCGTTATCATCATCTGGAGTCTCATTTGGTTAGCACAACATTTTCTTAAAAGATTATGTTCCTTTTTCGATCGCTATATATTGAAGTTATGGATTTATCTGAACAAATCTCCACATTTCAACTGGTTAACAAAATTTCTTGCTGATCCGCGTAAACCCGACAATCATCAACAATTAACCCTTTTGATTGCCACCCTTATCACTGCTTTGATATTTCTTTATGTTCTGACTGGCGTTATAACACAAAACGCTATAACTATTTTTAATCAACCTCTGTATCACCTTCTACACAGCATTCGCACCGAGACCGGCGACAAAATCATGCTATTTTTCACCATGCTTGCTGAGCCAAAAGCAATACTATTTGCTGAAATAGTCTTCGCCTGTTGGTTGGCTTGGAAAAACTATTGGTATACATTTTTTCATGCTGTTGCAATCTTTGTACTTTGCTATGCCAGCGCTGGGGGCATTAAATTATTAGCACATGTGCCACGCCCCAATGGTTTAATTTTGAGCTATTCCAAAGATTTTTCTTTTCCCAGTTTTCACACTTGCGCTGGTGTAGCTTTATACGGTTTTGTGGCGATGATAATTTCACGTGAATTAAAAACTTTACGTTGGATTCCCTACACGATAGCGGCGGTTATCACCACTTCAATTATCCTTTCGCGACTTTATCTTGGCGCTCATTGGCTTACCGATGTCGTAGGTGCAATTTTCTTAAGCTTAACCTTGCTTTTTCCAGTTACAATTTCTTATCGACGCCGACATCCACAAAAAATCCCACCGATAAAAACCGCTATTGCCGTTGCTTGTATTTTTGGTGGCATCTTAGCTATTAGCGGCTTACGCAATTTTGACTACCAATTGCCAAACTATTCTCCATATTCACCAATTAAAGTTATCCAGTTTAAAGCCTGGCACTCACAAACTAATAATTATTCCATAGCAGAAATTCCGCTGTATCGCACCGACCGTCTTGGTCATCCAATTAATGCTTTTAATGTACAATGGCTTGGAGACATCAATAATATTGAACATCTTCTCGCACAACAGGGTTGGCAAAACTATCCGGCACATTTTAATATAAAAGAAATCTTGCGTCGTTTAACCACCATACATGACACAACCCAACACGTACCAATTTTGACGCAACTTTACGATAATCGACCGGAAGCGCTGCTCATGACGAAAAAATTGGACAACGGCAAACCCCAGCTTTTACTACGTCTTTGGAATGCCAATATAGTGTTTAATGATTCACCAACACAATTCTGGATCGGTGTGATTGATTATTATCAACCGCCAGAAAAATTAATCAATTTCAAAAACCACTCCCATAAACCAAAGAAATTTATTGGCGCTGTTTCAGAATTAACCCCATATTTAGATGGGTTCAACTGGCGTAAAATTGTTTATCAAAGCGATAAACAACCTGAAATAATGAAAAAATTGGGATGGAATGGAGAGTTATTGGTTATTGAGTAAAAGAATGAAGGAATGCAATTCCTGAAAAAAACCTGTATTTATCTAGGAATATATAAATTAAATTGCATTATAAAACAATATATTGTTTTTAAAATCAGAAAACCAGAAACAGCGTCACTCAACAATAGCAAAATTCTTTCATTCTTGTTGCGACTATGGGTTATTTTTGCTATTTTAGGTCATCTTAATTTCTTTAAATCATCTTAATTTCACTTCTAATTTGGAATAAAACTATGGCCTTTCTAAAAAATAAACGTGTTCTTCTTGTTGGCGTATTAAACAACCGCTCTATAGCATACGGCATTGCTAAAAGCATGCTGCGTGAAGGTGCGGAATTGGCTTTCACCTATCAAAGCGAAAGAGTGAAAGATAGGGTTATGGAAATTGCCGAAGAATGCGGCTCTAAATTGTGTTTCCCATGCGATTTAGGCGACGATGCACAGATCAATGCGGTTTTTACTGAATTAGCAAAACATTGGGATGGACTGGATGTCATCGTCCATTCAGCCGCTTATGCACCAGCCGACCAGCTCGAAGGCAATTATGTCGACAACGTCACCCGCGAAGGTTTCCGCATTGCACACGACATCAGCAGCTATAGTTTTGCCGCTCTTGCCAAAGCTGGTCATGCTATGCTTAAAGGACGCAATGGTTCTTTGCTTGCCTTAACTTATTTAGGCGCAATACGCACCATTCCTTGCTATAACGTCATGGGAGTCGCTAAAGCCAGCTTAGAAGCAAATATGCGCTATTTGGCTACAGCATTAGGACCAGAAGGTATTCGCGTTAACGCACTTTCTGCGGGTCCAATCCGTACCCTCGCCGCTTCTGGAGTTAAAGATTTTCGTAAAATGCTTTCTTATTATGAAAAAATCACTCCACTACGTCGCAATGTCACCATTGAACAAGCGGGCGATGCTGCAGCATTTTTGTGTTCTGATTTAGCTGCCGGCGTTACCGGACAGGTTTTGTATGTCGATTCGGGTTTTCATATTGTCGGTATGGCCGAAAGTATGATGGATTAATTTTTTTTATGCCTTCCATAGTCATTATTTTATCTTCTCTCTTAATCTTAATTGCAGTTGGTTTTCTATTCATACAGCTAATGAAACTCAATACGCGCCTTGAGGAGCGCGAGCGCGTTAATAATGAGTTTAAAGAAAATTTAGCGAAAACTTTGCAAACGCAACGCGAAGAATTGCGCGACTATTTAGCCCGTCAACTAAAAGAACAACGCGATGAACAAGTCGGCTTGCGGGAAAATTTGACTCGCCTATTGAAGGAACAACGCGATGAACAAATCGAATTACGCAGTAAATTTGACAAAAACCAACTAGAGAATTTAAAGCATATTATCGACAGCCTACAAAAAGGTACCAGCGAAATCCGCAATCAAATCACTGAAGTACTAAAGCAAAACACGCAAATTCTCGATGCGCGCTTACACAAACTTACCGATGACACCAATGCCCGTCTCAATGAAATCAATAATCGCGTTGAAAAGCGTCTTGCTGAAAGTTTTGAAAAAACCACGGCGACTTTTACTGACGTCGTCAAACGTTTAGCTTTAATCGATGAGGCGCAAAAAAATATTACTAAACTATCTGGCGATGTGGTCAGTTTAAAAGAAATTTTAGCCGATAAACGCTCACGTGGTGCTTTTGGCGAAGTGCAATTAGAAAGTTTAATTCGCAATGTCTTATCCGAAAAAACTTTTGCCTTTCAATACACTCTTTCCAATAGCAAACGCGCTGATTGCGTTTTATTTTTACCTGAACCGACCGGCAACATTATTATCGATGCTAAATTTCCTTTAGAAAACTTCCAACGTCTAGCAGATTTTAATTTACCCGAAAGTGAACGCTTGCAGGCACAAAAACAATTTCGCAACGATATTTACAAACACATTCATGATATTGCTGAAAAATATATCATTGAAGGAGAAACCTCTACTGGGGCCATTATGTTTATTCCTGCCGAAGCGATTTTTGCCGAAATTCATGCCCATCACCCTGATATTGTTGAAACCTCACATCGCGCTAATGTCTGGATGGTTTCACCAACGACCATGATGGCAGTACTGACAACCGTCAAAGCTGTTCTCAAAGACGCAGCAACACGCCAACAGGCGCATTTAATTCGTGAGCATTTATTGCGCTTAAAAGATGAATTTGAGCGCTTTCAAGAGCGTATGACGAAATTAGCGCAACATGTCAAACAAGCCCATGATGATATTCAGGACGTCCACACCACCTCCAAAAAAATCACCAACCAGTTTAGCAAAATTGAAAAAGTAGAGCTAGGAGAAAGGCCCGAGGGAAGTGAAGGAATTGAATTAATGAATTAAGCTGCAAATTACCTTAACTCCCGCTCCAAAATCAAATCGTATTCCTTAAAAAACATGCGCTTATAAAAACCGATAGCGCCTTGATTGGAAGCAGAAACAACAACCTTCATTTTGCTTGCCCCGCGCGTTTTTGCCCAATCGACAAAAGCTGCTAATAATTTGCCGCCAATATCATGACCACGGAAATTATTGTCAACAAAAATTTCTTCTAATTCCATCACGGCGTTTGCTGGTAGATTACGGAAAGGTTCAGGTTCAACCAAGCCGCCTGCCAAATAACCAATGATCTTAGCATCGCTTTCAGCTACCAAAACAATACCATTTTCATCCTTAATCCTTTCGCGCAAAAATCCCCCTCCTTCCTTTTCTTCCAACCAATATATATCGATAGTCTCATCAAATTTATGTTCATATTGCAATAATGCTTTCCCACAGATACAAAGAGCTTTTAAATCGTTTAGATTAGCTTCGCGGAAAATGATGTTTTTTATTGATTCTGACATAAAACAAAACCTTTAAGAATTAGCCAAAAGTTTTCAAGAAGTTGTGATTTTTTTATAACAGCTTAAAAAGCATGGACAAAGTTGGATAAAATTTAAAACCACCGTATTGATAAACCTAAAAATCTCTGTATTCTAATTCGGGCGGCAGGGTGGGGTTAGCCCAATGCATCCCGCCGTCCCGCCCTAAAAAATACAGACATTTTTCTATTCTAACAATACCGTAATTTTAATTACCAACAGCTTTTGATTACTTACAATTTTTATAATTTCAAAAATAACACATTGATTTATATAACGATTACACTTACATAAAGAATAATTATAAAAGCTCTCAACTTCTTGTCGATTTTCAATTTAACTTTCTATTCTTTTTTATCTTTTTTTGCCTGAATTCGATTCAAAATTGATTTCATAATCATCAAATATAAATTATCTTTCAAAATACCATCTTCAACACCGGCCGAAACATCCGGATTGTCGTTAATTTCAACAACCACCACTCTCTGTCCTTTTTCTTTTAAATCAACGCCATACAAACCTGAACCAACCAAATTCGCGGCGCGCAAAGCGGTTCTTAGAACCTTATCAGGAACCTCATTAATTGGCACCGCCTGAGCATCTCCATATTCCAAACCTGCCTTTTTTTCAGGATGCCAATTTACTATTTGCCAATGTCCTTTAGACATAAAATATTTACACGCAAAAAGTGGAGTCCGGTCCAAAATACCAATACGCCAATCAAAATCAGTTGGCATAAATTCTTGGGCAATAATTAAATCGGATTTATCCAAAAAAGCATCCAGTTTTTCTTTCAGCTCATCCTTATTACATACTTTTGCCACACCAAGTGAAAAAGCACTATCCGGTTGCTTTAGCACACAGGGAAAGCCCAGAATACTAGGAATAATATCCTGATTATCTTTGTGTATAATAATCGTTTTTGGACACGGCACTTTAGCCTTCGTCAATAATTCTGCCAAATAAACTTTATTAGTACATTTTATGATCGATTCAGGATCGTCGATTACCACTAACCCCTCAGCAGCTGCGCGTTGGGCAAAACGGTAGGTATAATGATTAACTGCTGTTGTATCACGAATAAATAACGCATCAAATTCCGGTAATTTACTAAAATCGTCTTTGGTAATTATCTCAGCTCCCATACCAACCGATTCTGCGGCAGCAATAAAATTCTTTATCGCTCGCGCGTTAGATGGCGGACACTTATCGGCTGGATTAACTAAAATCGCCAGATCATAAATAGAGCTGTTTTTTTTCAAAGAACGAAAATGTTTTCTAGCAAAATACTCCTCTGCAAATTTTGCTGCATACGCTTTGTCTTCTTCAGGTATATCGTTTAAAGAAATCGGATTAATATTTTGTAAAATCCATTTCTTATTAAAAACAAAATTAGCGCGCAATAACGGCGCCTGAAAAAGATTGTAGAGCTGTTTACTTAAGTTTTCATATTGCTTCGTAACACTTTGTCCAAAATAAATATTGAGGTCAAAGGTAGTTGCTTGCAATTTAGCTAAGCTGCGTTGCAGAGTTTCATCAACTTCATCAGAAATAATTCTTATTACTGATAGCGATTTCAAATCCTGAATAGTGGAAACACTCGGGAATACTTTATGTCCACGCGCCTCAGCCAAAAGGGATACATAATATCCTAAACTTTGATAACGGTAGGAGCGGCATAAATTGTAAATCCGTACATTACGCACTTCAGAAAATTCACTATCCGTAACGTAGGTTTTTGCGGCAACCACTTCGACATTTTCGATAGTGAAATTCCAATCCTTCGGATTATTGACAATAACTAGACTTAACATAGGGCATGTTTGAGAAATAATTTAAAATTGAAAAATAAGGGTAAAAAAATTGAATTATAGTAACTAGGCGGGGGTTCTTCGTCGTTATTGTAAACACAAGACTCAAAATTTGCATTTGCAATAGCGGAATCGGCTATCAGATTTGATTTTAGCATTGAATCGTTTTAAAAAGCGTAAATTTTGATAAGATAAAATTATCTAAAATAATATTTGTTATTAATGCGCAGAATATCAAAAAATGCAAGTGTTTTTTACAAATGCTGCTTAGTTTTTAACAGCCTGAAATTTTTGAAATAATCTTCCAAAATTCTCTGTTGTCTGTTTTGCAACTGCTTCTTCAGATATTCCTTTTAATTTAGCAACTTGACGAGCAATGTAGATCAAATACTTGGGTTCATTTGACTTACCACGATAAGGATCGGGCGCCAAAAATGGTGCATCAGTTTCGAGCAACATTTTTTCTAAGGGCGCTTTCACGACAACTTCTTGCAAAATATGCGCATTTTTAAAAGTAATAATACCGCTAATACCTAAATAAAAACCCAAATCTAAAACCCGTTTTGCCACATTCCAATCATAAGTAAAGCAATGAAAGACACCACCAACTTGTGAGGCGCCCTCTTCTTCTATAATCTGTAAAGTTTCTAAAGCAGCATCGCGCGAATGAATAATCAAAGGTTTTTTCAATTCTAAAGCGACTTGAATATGAACACGAAATTTTTGCTTTTGTTGTTCCTTATGTTCAGCAGTAATTTCACCGCCACGAGCATAATAGTCTAATCCTGTTTCTCCAATACCAACCACACATTGATTAGCTGCCAAATTTTTAATTTGCTCCACCGTAATAAAAAGATCAATTTCTTCAGTAGGATGAGAACCAACAGCAGCAGAAACGTTCGAATATTTTTGCGCAATTGCCAAAACACGCATTGCATCTGCCAAAGCAACCCCTGGACATAAAACATGTTTAACACCAACCTTCTCGGCATCCCACAAAGAAATTGCATATTCAGGTAAAAGATCAAGATGGCAATGAGAATCAATTAACATACAACAAATTTTCTAAACTAATTAAAAACACGAAGATTCTGCGTTAATTGTAATACACAGACTGAAACCTGCGACACGACTTACGGCTACAGCAATCTAACCCAAGCAATAAACAAATCTTCCAACACCAACTGCTTATTTAAGTTAATCCCAAGAAGTAAATGTTTTTCCAAGTTTAATACTTTATCAAAAAAAGTAAAAAGCTTATCAGTACTTATCCTCTCCGCCAAAGACCGTGCTACTTTTAACGAATTTTCATTACTTAAAATCACGCAATATTGCGAAAGTGCAGAACGAATTTTCAGCAAGTCGCCAATTAGGTTGAGTAAATAAGTGCAAAACAATATCAAATCAGTTTCCTTGTATTGAGATGCCAAAACTATAGGATCTATCTCAGAATTTAGTAATTTAAACAAATCCACCATCCAGTTTTGCTGCACAAGTAACAAATTGGTATTTCCTGCTAAATCTAAGGCTTTAAGCGGAGCATCGCCAGTTAAACCCAACAAAATATCGACGTTTCCTTCATAAACCGCCCTATCAATACTCTGCTCCAATAACCATTGCCTGGCAACAGCTTTGTCTGGCGGCAAAAAAGCTAAAATCTGACAACGACTACGAATTGTTGCTGGCAAAGATTGTGGTTTTGTACTCACCAAAATAAGCATTGTATCTTCAGTTGGTTCCTCAAGCGTCTTTAGCAAAGCATTGGCTGCCGCTAAATTCATCGCCTCAGCTGGGGCTATAATAGCAATTTTATAGCCACCTTGCTGCGCAGTCTGGTTGAAATCAGAACTTAAGCTGCGCACCTGATCTATTTTAATGACCTTGCTCTTTTCTTCCGGCTGCAATAACAATAAATCCGGATGATTACCCGCTTGCAATAAACGACAACTGCGACATTGCCCACAGGGGTGATCGCCAACTGGAGCAACACAAAACATAAATTCAGCAAAAGCCCGAGCAAAATCCAATTTACCCAATCCTTCCAAACCATAAAACAAAAAAGCATGCGCCAATTGACCGCTTCGCCTGCGCTGTAAAAGATGTTGCCATTGTTTTTGTTGCCATGGATAAAGTTTCAAGTTATTTCACCCTTTTAAGAAATTTTGAATTAGCATGCCCGCTCATCAATTTTATACCTAAAACCATATTCATAAAATAACGTAGCTGCAAGTCCGTAGCCGCAGGTCTTTAGCCTGCGCTAAAATATGTATTAAATTATATACGTACATAACAATGAAGACGCAAGCTAAAGCTTGCGTCTACGTAATCATAATTATAATACATGATCTTTTTAGAAGTTATGTATTTGATTTTTAACTAATTGATTTATATAACAATTATCTTTACATAAATTCCTTCGTTCTGTAACTCCTTCACTCCCTAATTCACTAATTCTCCAAACCACCATATTGCTTAATACAATTTCGATCGCTAGAATGGGTTGGGTGGGCTGGAGTCCTAGTTTCCACCAATCATTATTGCAATCAATTATAACCGATCTATTTATGACAACCAATTCTCCATCAACATTACTTTTGCGCTCCTTGGAAACAACCTTAACCCTAATTCCGGCAACAATTTTAATTATTGCCAGTTTGCAATTTATCTTTGGCAGTCATATAACCGCATACACACTACCTGTCTCAGTTTTTTTCTCTTTAGCTATTAGCTTTTTTTGGCTTCTAAAACAAAAACATCCTTTGATTTCTATTCCTCTAGTTGTACTTGCTATATCTTTACTATTTTACAGTTACTACATCAGTAATTTTTTTCTCGATTTCTCTTACGACGGACAAGCTTACCATACACCAAGTGCAATTTTACTAAGCCACGGTTGGAATCCGTTTTATTATCCTGATTTTTTTTCCTACTTAAGGCGCATACCGCATATTCTACCATCTTATATTTTCGCCAAAGATAGTTGGTTACTTTACGCCTATAACTATCCACACGCCTTTGAAAACATGATTGCAGCAGCTATGCTGTTTTTTCGGCAGCCGCTCATAAATCCTAGTTTTTACGCCGGAGTTTTTTTTACCTCATTGTTTTTAGTTAGTTTAAGAATTTTAAATAATTTCAATTTACCCAAATTAAGCCGTATTTTATTAGCTATTGCTATAACTCTAAATCCAATTTTGGATGTACAATTCTCATCTGCTTGCGTAGATGGCATTTTAACTTATGCTCTTACGATCATTATTCTTTACACTATCGATTACATCTTGAATGAAGATTTATTATCATTAACCATTGCAGCTTTAACCTGTATTTTATTAATTAACATTAAATATACAGGCTTAGTATTTGCCGTCTTTTTCAGCATTGGTTTTTGTCTTTATTTTTTAAAAAATAAATCTTGGAAACAATTAAAAACATATGCTTTAGTCATGGGAATATGTGGTACTTTAGGCTTTGCTATCATCGGCTATCAACCCTACATAACCAACATCACCCAACATAACTTGAACGTTTTTTACCCT
>MGXG01000030.1 GCA_001801285.1 Gammaproteobacteria bacterium GWE2_37_16 | reverse complement strand
AGTTCCTGCCGATTCAGTTGTAAACCCACGGCGTACAATCCCGATTGCAACCTTGCTTGGTACTGCCATTGCTGCGATTATATATATTACGACCTCGACTGCAATCATGGGAATGCTTCCACCTGAAGTTTTAGCCAACTCAACATCTCCTTTTGCTGCTGCTATTGCTATGATTTTTGGTAAATGGGGGGAGTTAATTACGGCAGCTGGTGCTACAATTGCTTGTTTTGGTGCATTAAATGGCTGGATTTTATTGCAAGGACAAATTCCTATGGCGGCCGCGAAAGATGAGTTGTTTCCGCGTATTTTCGCGAAACGCAATGTCAACGACGTTCCTGCTAATGGTCTGGTAATATCATCAATTTTGGCAAGTGTTTTGTTGTTATTTACTACCAGCCCAAGCTTGCTTGATCAATTTCGCCTGCTAATTTTATTGGCTTCTGTTTCTTCATTGCTTATATATTTTTATACAGCTGTAGCTGCATTTATAATTTTCCATAAACGAACTAACGCTTTATTGATCAATAAAGGGAATATTATTATCGCTATAATTGCTGCATGTTATTCTTTTTGGGCACTTTTGGGAGCAGGGAAGGATGCGATTTTTTATGTTACGGTATTTGGTTTTACAGGTATACCGCTTTACGCTTGGATCCAATATAAAAAATCCAATTTTCAGTATGATACTGACGTTTATCAAAACGATATGTGAAAAAACTTCATATTTTGCTTCTTGTCATCTAGCTAAACTCTCTGAATGTTGGGGATTATTTGGCCAAAGTCAAAAATCGATTAGAAAGAAAAGTTCTGTGTATTTTTTAAAAATCAATATGTTATGCGAAGAAAGGTTTTTTATTTTTAATGTAAATGGGTTTTAAATTTTTTTATTTTGATACTTATTGATTTTTTTGTTAAAATGCACAATTATTTTATATTAATTTAAGATTTTATTAATTTTTTTATGTTACAATTGTTTTCCAGGGTGAAATAACACAAAAAAACGATAGATATTATAGGTGCGGGAATGAACAGTTTTTCAGAAATGGTTTTTAGAGCTATTGCCGATTACAAAAAGCTCTTAAAAAGAAAATTACCTTCAGCTAAATATTCATTAGCACTGCAGCAAATGGGTATTAAGAGAGTGCAGCTCAAGAATTTGAACGAATCTTCTTTGTTACAGGTTGTTAATAAAATTCTGCATGATTTGGAAACATCTTATAACAACTACAATAATAAGCAGGCATTGTATTCTGGTGTTCAGGAATTTGTAGAGCACCTAAAGGGAATCATCAAAAGTTATCATGTAAATAACGATAGAGTAATTAATCCAACGCAAAAAGCATCTGCAATACTTTTAGATGCGATACAGCTAATTTCTTTGCCTAATTCTGAAATTACGGCTGCAACAGTCAGGAGTTTGGAGGTTTGTGTCGAAAATCTTATTCATTATGGTACAGCAAGCCAAATAACGATGATGGTTAATGCTCTTAAAAAACAAGGGTCTGAGAAAATGGATTTTTGTTCCATGTTGTTGCAACGCTTGGAAGTTCATCTTCATGAGTTGACAGCCCAGCCGCAACAGTAAGCAGATTAGGCTAAGCTTAAAAATATAAAAATAATTGCCTGCTATCTTCGTGCATTTTTAGGTTAACAAGACTAGAATAAAATTCTTTATAACATTCTTGTTTTTCTAAAATTATGTCTATAAATATCTTAAGTAAACTTACCCACCCAATCTTCAAAGACTTCACATTGTCTGAATTAGACAACGTTCTTAAAGTTGCCAAAATTGGTGTATTTTCTGCCGGAGAAACCCTTATTCGTGAAGGGGAATCGAGCCAAATTATTTACGTCATCTTAGATGGGATGGTGGAAGTTACCAAAGAAGGGGATCTTAAAGAAAAACCAATTCATTTGGCAATACTGGGTGCCGATAATGTCTTTGGTGAAATTAGCGTGCTTACGGGCAAGCCAAGAACTGCAACAGTTACAGCGCTTAATGAAGCAACCGCTTTAACGCTTGATATTTCTGCCATAGAAAAAAATCCTGAAACTAAAGAATTACACGCGAAACTGCTAAAAAATCTTGTTGAAGAATTATCTAAAAAGGTGGTTTATGCTGATGGCAAAGTCGTTAAGTATGATAATGTTCATAAACAACCAGAATTAGCGGAAGAAGAATCAGTTGCTATTCCTAATACTATTTTAGTTTTATTTGGATGGAAATGGAGTGACATACTTTATGAAGTACCATTTCTTGCGCAGCATGGTTATGACGCTATAAAAATTTCCCCACCTCAGGAGTTTGTCGTGCGCGCAGGGCGTCCGTGGTGGGAAGCTTATCAGCCCGTGACTTACAACTTAAGTCAATCTTATGGTAGCGAAGAAGAATTCAGGACAATGATCGATTTTTGCCATAATTTTAACATTAAGGTTTACGCCGATCTGGTTATGAATCATATGGCGGACTATTGTGAAACAGAGCTTGAGCATTGTGGCACTAATGGTCATACTTTTTCTAAATATCATTATGGACCATTAAATTCAGATAAAGATTTTTATGAATACGATGATTTCTACCACTTTGTAGCCGAAGGTAATTTGCAAACTTCTGATGAGGATTATACAAAACTAGAAAGGGCGTGGCACTTAGAGCACTATGATTTATTACAATTGCCGAAATTAAATCTTGATGAATCGCACGTCATTGCTGTTTTAAGAAAATATGTTAAATATTTGTTAGATTGTGGTATCGACGGTTTTCGTATTGATGCGGCAAAACATTTGCGTATACCTGGTGTAGAGAAAGTTCTGGATGGTTTGAGAACACAGGATGGACTTAAACCTTTTGCTTATTTGGAATACTATGTTGGTGGTCTTCCAGCCGGGGTTGACGTTTATAGTTATATGGAGAAATATTTTAAAGTTGGTTATGTAACAGCGTTTAATTACGGTGATTTTTTATCAGATGCTGTACAGGGTAAAAATAACAGTTTACAAAAACTCATCGAATATAATTTTGGTAGTTCATGGGTACATTATCCGGAAAATCGCGCTGTGGTTGTACTAGATAATCATGATACCGAACGGATGATGCCAAACATTTTGAGTTATAAGAATTCTCATAATAACGCTTATGTTTTGGCTTATATTTTTATGCTTGCTTGGCCATTTGGTGTCCCAAAAATCATGTCCAGTTTTCGTTTTTCAGGTCGAGATGATTCAGTTCCTACCACACCAGTTTGGCAAAACGGTCATAATACTATTTTTGATCCAAATTCACCATGGGTTGGTCAGCATCATTGGAATGCTATAGCCAATATGGTTTTATTTCGCAATAAGACTAAAAAAGCCAAAGGGATAACTCATGTTTGGGTAAATGGTAATCAAGTAGCTTTTGCCAAAAGTTATCAAAAAGCACATGAATTTGTCGCTGCGCTTGGATTTGTTGTGATCAATAACACAGGCAAGCCGCTCAAACGCAAATTTGAAACTGGACTGCCTGCCGGAAAGTATTTTAATTTAATTGCCAGTCAAATCACTGAAGGAAAAATGCAAGGGCAAACTGTGCAGGTTGAAAATTATGGACTTGCTGAAATTGAAGTAAAACCGTATGACGCGGTGGTGATTGGTTTGGATTTCGAAGTAATTTAACTTCACGTTAAATTAAGGTAAGCCATTTTTCTTCTACGGTTTTGATTTCACCTTCAATTAGCGCCGTTTTTTGTAGACATTCTTCCAATAACTGTCGATTTTCTGGTTGATAAATTGTTTGATCGTTAAGTTGGATTGCTAGGCGTTCTTTTTCTTGATTAAGTTTTTCGAGTCTGGTTTCCAGTTGACGCAAAAGTTTATTTTCTGTTGGTGTTTGCTTAGGTTTTGGTGTGGAAATATTGTTTTTAGATTTTAACTGAACAACATCATCACTAAAATCTTGTTTTCTTCGTTCTAAGATCCATTTTTGATAATCATCAAGATCGCCATTAAATTTGGCGACTTTTTTATCGTTGACTAAATAAAATTCATCAACGGTGGCTTTTAATAGATAACGATCGTGCGCTACTAAAACCAATGCGCCAGAATAATCTTGCAAGGCAAACGCCAAAGCTTCGCGCATATCCAAGTCCAAATGATTAGTTGGTTCATCGAGTAAAAGTAAATTCGGTTTTTGCCAAATCAATAATGCTAAAACCAGACGCGCTTTTTCACCGCCAGAAAAGTTTTCTATTTTGCCAAACGCCATATCACCCTGAAAGCCAAAACCGCCAAGAAAAGATCGTGCTTGTTGTTCGCGTATTTTGGGATCAAGTTGCATTAGGTGAAAAATCGATGATTCTTGTAAATTTAATTGGTCAACTTGATGCTGGGCAAAATAGCCAATTTTCAAATCTTTATTGACGAAATTGCTGCCCGCACTGGGTTGTAAATTTCCGGCAAGAAGTTTCATGAAAGTTGATTTTCCGGCACCGTTGATACCTAAAACTCCGATACGATCCTGTGGATTTAAGCTAAAATTTACTTGTTGTAAAACTTGATGATCGTCATAACTGAAATCTACTTGATCAAATTGTAAAAGGGGTGGGGAACAGTTTTGTGGTTCGGCAAATTTAAAACTAAATGGCGAGTCAAGTTGAGTAATAGTTACTCTTTCCATTTTTTCTAACATTTTCAGGCGGCTTTGTGCTTGTCTGGCTTTGGTTGCTTTAGCCCGAAAACGATCAACATATTTAGTTAAATGTTCGATTTTGGCTTGTTGTTTTTCATACAAACTGCGTTCTTGCGCCAGTTTTTCGGCGCGTTGTTCTTCAAAACTAGAATAATTGCCGGTGTAGAGGTCAATGGTTTGATTATGGGCGTAGGCAATTTTTTCGACGACATGGTCTAGAAATTCTCGATCATGTGAAATCAATAGCAAGGTACCACTATAATTTTGTAGCCAACGTTCGAGCCATACGATCGCATCCATGTCTAAATAGTTGGTTGGTTCATCGAGTAATAAAAAATCAGCGCGACTCAGTAAGACTTGGGTCAAATTAAGACGCATACGCCAACCGCCGGAAAAGGCATTGACTGCGTTACTGTGTTCACTTTTGCTAAATCCAAGCCCATTTAATATTCTTGAAGCACGTGCTTCTAAATTATATCCACCAATTTCGTAAAGACGATTATGTAATTGACTGATTGCATTATGGTCTTGCTCAGCTTCGGCTTGTTTTATCTTTTGTAGTAAATCAGCAACTTCAGCGTCGCCTTGCATAACATATTCTAGCGCGGAAATATTGGTATTTGGCACTTCTTGAGCTAAATGTGCAATGGTTATGCCAGTTTGAATGAAAACATCGCCACTATCGGGATGTAATTTTCCCAGCAATAAAGCAAATAAACTCGATTTGCCACAACCATTGACCCCAACTAGTCCGACTTTTTGTTTAGCGAAAATCGTTAATGAAGCTTGGTCAAATAAAACCTTGGTACCGCGTTGTAGAGTTAGAGAACTGATAGTGATCATTTTTAAAATTAATTTTATTATTTTTATGTAGCCGCTAGCTTCAGTCTGAGTTAAAGCCACAAAACTATAGTAAACTGTGACATTAGTAAAGCCATAATAACTTTTATATTGTGAGTCTATTTTTTGAAAATTTAGGATGTGAAATTTTTTATTTAAAATATTGCCCACATGATAAATATAGCTTAGGCTATATTGCATAATGATATCTGCAGAACAACTATTAATTGCCGAAAATCTTCCTGAAGAACAGGTCATCGAACGTGTGATTCGTCCGCGATTGTTGCAGGACTATATTGGTCAACGCGCTGTTTCCGAACAGATGGAAATTTTTGTCGCTGCCGCGCGTGGGCGTAGTGAAGCTTTGGACCATGTTTTGATTTTTGGACCACCAGGTCTTGGAAAAACCACTTTGGCACATATTGTTGCCAATGAAATGGGCGTCAATTTAAGACAAACTTCTGGACCAGTACTCGAAAAAGCTGGTGATTTAGCGGCTTTGTTGACTAATCTTGAACCCAATGATGTGCTTTTCATTGATGAAATTCATCGTTTAAATCCTGCTATCGAAGAAATCCTGTACCCAGCAATGGAAGATTATCAGCTGGATATTATTATTGGGGAAGGACCGGGGGCTCGTTCGATAAAACTTGATTTACCACCATTTACTTTGGTTGGCGCAACGACCAGAGCTGGGCTTTTAACTTCACCATTACGCGATCGTTTTGGTATTGTGCAAAGATTGGAATTTTATAATATCGAAGATTTATCAACCATTGTTCAGCGTGCGGCTTCGATCTTACAAATTTCCATAGATGATTATGGCGCTTGCGAAATAGCGCGCAGGTCGCGCGGCACACCGCGTATTGCTAACCGTTTATTGCGTCGTGTGCGTGATTTTGCTGAAGTTAGAGCTGATGGAGTTGTGACGGAAACGGTTGCGGATGCAGCTTTGAATATGTTAAATGTTGATCATAATGGTTTTGATGTTTTTGATCGTAAATTATTACAAGCGGTTTTAGAAAGATTTGCCGGTGGTCCGGTTGGCGTTGATAGTTTGGCGGCTGCAATTGGTGAAGAGCGTGGCACGATTGAAGATGTTATTGAACCGTATTTGATTCAACAGGGTTTTCTGCAACGCACTCCGCGTGGGCGCATTGCGACAAGGCGAACTTATGCGCATTTTGGATTGGAAATACCAAAAGGATTTGAGTTTTAAATATTATAAAATTTGAAAAGAATTTTTTTTGTTTTTTGTAACTTCTAAAAAAACAATAGGTAAATTACAAGAATAACGTAGCCGCAAGCTTTAGCTTGCGCTTCCATTATTGCGTACATATGTTATTTAATTCGGATTTTAGCGCAGGCTAAAGACCTGCGGCTACGTAATCATAATTATAATACCAGAACTTTTTGATAAGTTACTGATATTTAAAATAGATGATTGATAAATATAGCAATTTAATTTACATAAAATTAAAAGCTTCTATAATTTGTCAACAGACCCTAATTTTTTTATTTTTAACTTAGTTAATTAAATATTATGACAACAGATACATCTTTGTGGAGTTTTATTGCTGACGCAGGTCCACTTGTAAAATTGGTAATGTTTCTTTTATTTTGTGCGTCGGTTGTTTCTTGGACCATGATTTTTCAGCGCAGTATTTTTTTGAGTATGGCTAAAGACGCGATCAAGAGATTTGAAGAGCGTTTTTGGTCGGGAGTTGAGCTAACACGACTATATCAGGATTTAGATAAACGTAACGACAGTTTACAGGGTTTGGAACATATTTTTCATGCTGGTTTTAGTGAATTTACGCGTTTAAGTAAGCAAAATGTTAATTCGGATGCGATTTTAGAGGGCGCACAGCGGGCGATGCGTGTAGCTTTGGCGCGAGAAATGGATGAATTGGAGCGACATTTACCATTTTTAGCGACCGTTGGTTCAACCAGTCCTTATGTGGGCTTGTTTGGGACAGTTTGGGGAATTATGACTTCATTTAGGGCTTTGGGTAGCGCGCAACAAGCAACTATTGCTATGGTTGCGCCCGGTATTTCTGAGGCTTTAATTGCTACAGCAATGGGTTTGTTTGCTGCGATACCAGCTGTTATTGCTTATAACCGCTTTGCCAGTCATGTTGAGCGCATTGCCAATCATTACGATGCTTTCCAGGAAGAATTTTCCAGTATTTTATATCGACAGACCTATGCTACTCAGGCTAAATCAAATCGACCAACATAATTATGAGACATAATTTAAGAAGTAAAAAGCATCGCCCCATGGCGGAAATTAACGTTGTGCCTTATATTGATGTGATGTTGGTGTTGTTGGTTATTTTTATGATTACTGCGCCATTGTTATCACAAGGCGTGCATGTTGATTTACCTAAGGCGCAAACTCAGTCTTTGACGCGCAATCAGGAGCCGATTATCGTTTCTGTTGATGCGGAAGGTAAATATTATTTAAATGTTGCCGTTAATCCGAGTCAACCAATTACAAAAGAGATATTGCAGCAACGTGTTGCCGCTGAATTGCAAACAGGTAAAAGTAATGGCAAAGAGCGTCCGGTTTTTGTCAAAGGTGACCGCAAAGTTGATTACGGCGCAGTTGTGCAGGCGATGGTTTTGTTGAAAAATGCCGGTGCGCAAAGTGTTGGATTGGTGACCGAGGATGAAAGAATTAACGAATGAAAGAATTTCTGAATTGTTCCGCGATGCTGTTTGAATATTTTGGATTTCTTGGGTAATATGTTGATAAATAAAACAATTTCACTTACATTGATTTTATCTCGATTCCCTTCTTTTTTGTCATGAAAACGCAATTGTCAACAGCCCCGAATTAAATCGCACTAGTCGTCTCTTGAATAATTTTTCCGTTAAAAGCAGTTGCTATTTTTTGCAAATAAGGGTCTTCAGCGAGTGAGTTTTGCGCAGCAGTTTGTTTTTGTTCGTTGTTGCGAGATGTGATGTTAGCCATTGTTTCCAAATTCGGTTTACCAACTTCTATGTTTACTCTGATTGGGCGTTGTAAGTAGTTACTAAACGCTTGATTTAGACGTTCAACATGTTTGCTATTTAAGAATGCAGCTTGATTTGGTTCCAAAAGTAAATCAATTGTTTCTTGATCATATTTGTTAATTACGCAGTGTTTTAGTAATGCTTGCGTAGGACCAGTCACCCCTAAGGCTGGTAAAATGTCATGAAGATTTAGTGGTTTTTCTTCTTTTGTTTCAAATTTTATTTCTTGCGGTTTTGTTGTTTGATAATTTTGTTGTGTTGATGGTGAACTTTTAGTAGTTAAAACGTGCTCTTTTGGTTTGGGAGTTGAGTGGGGGAGTAATTCATCATAAAAAGATAAGTCTGGTTGTTCGGCTTTAATTGGTGGAATTGTGATCGGTTTTTCTTTTGATGATATTGGCGCTACAATATTACATATTGGTTGAGAAGCGTTTGGTTTTACAACTGCTGGTACAGGACTTCTTTCAGCAGGGATTAGGGGATTGTTTAAGCTTTCAGGCTTGAAAGCCAACATACGTAACATAACCATTTCAAAACCGATTTTTTGGCTCGGAGCTAAATAAAGATCACGTTTCCCCATGAGACCAATTTGATAATAAAGCTGTAAATCTTCCTTTGAAAATTGTTGAGTCAGGTTTTTAAGAATATCTAAGTTTTCCCAGCTCGCAATGGTGCAATTAGGTACGGTCTGCAAAAGAGCTATGCGATGTAATAAAGTAAGCAATTCGTCTAAAACATAAGTAAAATCAACAGCTAATTGAGATAATTCATTGATAATAACAAAAATAGCAGAGGTGTTTTTTTGCGCCAGTGCTTCGCATAGTTTGAATAATTGGTCTTGTTCAATCGTACCTAACATCGAGTTAACGGCGGCATTTTTTACTGTGTTGGCGCCATGAGCTATTGCTTGGTCGAGTAAACTTAAAGCATCGCGTACACTGCCTTGTGCGGCAATAGCTAAATGCAGTAAAGCGCTGTCTTCATAAGGAATATTTTCTTGCGTAAGAATGTTTTTTAATTGGGCTTGGATTTTTTCGACTGGGACATTTTTTAAATTAAACTGCAAACAGCGTGACAAAATTGTTATCGGTAGTTTTTGTTTATCAGTTGTGGCTAGGAAAAATTTTACATGTTCAGGGGGTTCTTCTAGAGTTTTCAGTAGCGCATTAAAACTGTGCCCGGACAACATGTGAACTTCGTCGATTAAATAGATTTTATAACGACCGTTATTGGGAGCATATTGAACATTTTGTAAAATATCGCGCATGTCTTCGACTTTAGTGCGTGAAGCGGCATCGATTTCGATAAGATCAATGAATTTACCTGCATCAATACTGATGCAAGCATTGCATTTTCCACATGGAATTGCAGTTACACCGGTTTCACAATTTAAGCATTTTGCCAAAATGCGACCAAGGGTTGTTTTGCCGACACCGCGTGTTCCGGTAAATAAATAGGCATGGTGTAAACGATTTTGTGTTAGGGCGTTGCTTAAAGTTTGTAAAACGTGTTCTTGTCCTACCACTTCTGAAAATGATTTAGGACGATATTTGCGGGCGAGGACGTGGTAGCTCATGGTTTTGAAATTTTAAATTTCATATGAAGATGGTGGCAACAAACCCAGCCTTGCCAAGCACTCGCAGTCACTGCTACCGTTGCTTCCTTCCGGACCTGGCGGGGTTTACAGTTTTACGTTGTCTGGAGACCGAATTTGTCACCATAGTTAATGTGCCGTATTGCACAACACGCGTTAATAAATATCATATTCCATAAGCTGATGCAAATAATAAAGGTATTGTTGAATAATTTTAAAAAAAACATGCATGACGTAGTCGCAGGGTTTAGTCCGTCGATATATTATGTGCAATAATTGTAAGTTACGCACTAAAGTTTGCGGCTACGAAATAGTTATTAATACGAATTATTCGACAATGCTTATAATAAAGATATGTAAATGTAATTGTTATATAAATCAATGTGTTGTAATTATGAAGGATGTTTTTAAAAGAAACATTTTAACTAGCTTAGAACGATTAAATGTTTTATTATATTGCTAGAGTTATATTCAATTTGGAGTTGCTATGAGATTCTTGCAAAAAGTCATTTTGAGAGTTGTGGTGCTAATGGTGGTTTTTTTGCCACTAGGTATTTTTGCGAGTTCCACTCTATCCACCAAAGATAGTCTATCGGTTTATGGTCCGACTAGGGATCAGGACACTTTATGGCATATTGCTACTGTTATGCTTCCTGACGCTCATGTTTCGGTACAACAAACCATGTTGGCTTTACTGGCGACTAATCCCAATGCTTTCGTTTGTAATAATGTTAATGGTTTGAAATCAGGATTTATTTTACATCTGCCCTCTGTAGCGAAGATTAAAAAAATCTCCAGTTTTATAGCTTTACGTAAAGTGGAACAACAGATTTCTCTTTGGCAAAATAATCTAGGATTGAAGCATGCGGTGTGTTTAACTCCTAAACTTAAGAAAAAAATCTCGGCGGCAAACAATAAAAAAACTTTAGTGAAAATCACTTTGCATAATAGGCAGCAGGTTTTGGTAAGCGCTAAAGTTGTAGCTGAAAAATTGGTAACTCCTCTGCAGATTGATGCTTTAGAAAGTAAATTATCACTAGTGAATGCAGAGTTACAGGCATTTAAACAACTAACTGATGGAGATATTTTAGTTTTAAAGACAAAAAATGATGATCTGCAACAGCGACTAAGTTCCGTTAATCAGGAAATGCAGACAGTACAGTTGAAGTTGACTGAGTTATCTGCTGCCCAAAAAGCCTTACAGGAAAAATATAAAAATAATATTATTTT
>MGXG01000029.1:948-11336 GCA_001801285.1 Gammaproteobacteria bacterium GWE2_37_16 | reverse complement strand
TCCTGTGCGTTTTGATTTGCGTGGTGAGGTTGGTGAGATGGAAGTTGGGCAAGATGTTGTGATAGATGTTAACGTAATTTTGACAGGAGAAATTTCACTTGGTGACCTAGTAAAAGTTGGTGCAAATTGTTGTCTAACTAATGTGAAAGTTGGTAATAACGTTGTTATTCAACCAAATTGTGTTATAGAAAATGCTATTATTGACGATGATTGTGTTATAGGACCTTTTGCTAGAATTAGACCTGATAGCCATATCAAAAAGGGCGCACATATTGGCAATTTTGTAGAGATCAAGAAGAGTACTGTTGGTCAGAGCAGTAAAGTTAATCATCTAACTTATTTGGGTGATACGATAGTTGGAGATAAAGTAAATATTGGTGCTGGAACAATTACCTGCAATTATGATGGTGTAAATAAATATCAAACTATCATTAAAGATGGTGCATTTATTGGTTCAAATTCGCAATTAGTTGCTCCTGTTTGTATAGGAAAAAATGCTACGATTGGGGCTGGTTCTACTATAACTGAAGATGCTCCAGCAGGGAAATTAACATTAGCGCGAGCTAAGCAGGTGACGATTGAAGGATGGAAAAGAAACGATAGAAATTAATGTTTTTAGTGAGTTTTTATGTTTATTGAAAGCAACACTATGAATTTAAAGGTAAATTTATTTAGATATCTTTCGCGAAAACTGCGCAAAGCAATTTTTTTATTTGAAATTTTTCAGGTAATTGTCTTGGTTATTTGCTGAATTTTATTTCCTTTGAAATTAACTTGACATTTATTGATATAGTAGGCGAGAATCTAGGGTCTTTTTTGTAGCAGTATAAAATAATTGAGAGATATTTTTAGTTAAGTTATGGAGGGGTTCCCGAGCGGCCAAAGGGAACAGACTGTAAATCTGTCGGCTCACGCCTTCGTAGGTTCGAATCCTACCCCCTCCACCAGTATAGTGTTTGCTAATGGTTGGGATTTAGAATTGGTGTTTTTTATTGAGGCACAGGTAGGGTTCGAACTTACGAATATATTAAAATTAGGTTCGAATAAATCGTCAGGAAAGACGATTTACAACGGCGAAGATGGCTCCAAAGGGGCGAGAAACAGGATGTTTCGAGTAATCCTACCTTCTCCGCACCAGTGGAAAGCTTGAGTTATTTGCGGGTGTAGTTCAATGGTAGAACTTTAGCCTTCCAAGCTAATAGCGTGGGTTCGATTCCCATCACCCGCTCCACTTTGGCCCACATAGCTCAGTCGGTAGAGCACTTCCTTGGTAAGGAAGAGGTCACCGGTCCGATTCCGGTTGTGGGCTCCAGTTAATGAGCTTTAATTTTAGGCCAGTAGTTCAATTGGTAGAGCGACGGTCTCCAAAACCGTAGGTTGGGGGTTCGATTCCCTCCTGGCCTGCCATTTTAATTTTATACTTATGAAGTTGAATTTGAAAAATTTCTTTTAAAATTAGTTTATTAGGTATAGAATAACGCCCTTTTAAAATAAAATCTTTTAATTTCACCTTATGTGAAATTAGTTTAAGCTAAGCTATTTTATGGAAAGCAGTAAAAATATTATCGAAAATAAAACACCACAAGTGAAGAAAAATCTTGATGCTTTTTTTTGGGGAGTGACAGTATTTGTAGTGGTGCTTGGTATAGTTGCGAATCATTATTTTAGTGATGTGGCGGTGGCTATCAGAGTGGCGGCATGGATTGTTTTAACGTGTATAGTTATTGTGTTAATTTCGCAAACAACACAAGGGCGTGGGTTTTTGGTGTTTGCCAAAGATGCACGTACAGAGCTTTATAAGGTGGTTTGGCCGAACAGGCAGGAAACAGTACAAATGACTATGGTCATTGCGGGACTGGTTGTTGCCGTGTCTTTAATTATATGGTGTGTTGATTCGGTTTTGGTCGCGGCCATTGGTTGGTTGAATAGTTAAATAATAGTTCCGTTGGTATTTAGCCTGTATTTTAATGGTAGATCGATTTGAATATTTAAGAAAAGTTAAGTTACCCAAATACGTTAGTTATTTATAAAGAGGTTTTCCCATGAGCGAAGTAGGGAATGAAGTGAAAAAAAGATGGTATATTGTTCAGGTCTATTCTGGAAAGGAGCAGCATGTAGGTGTTCTTTTAGGTGAACGTATTCGCTTACATGGATTGGAGAATAAATTTGGAGAAATCAGGGTTCCTACTGAAGAAGTAGTTGAGATGCGCGGTGGACAAAAGCGCAAAAGTGAACGCAAGTTTTTCCCTGGCTATGTCTTGGTTGAAATGGAAATGAGCGATGAGGCTTGGCACTTAGTGAGAAATGTTCCTGGTGTGTTGGGTTTTATAGGTGGGACAAGTGATAAACCTACGCCTTTGTCTGATAAAGAAGTTAATGATATTTTACAGCGCGTACAGGAAGGTGCGGATAAGCCAAGACCAAAAATATTATTTGAACCGGGTGAGGTTGTGCGTATTACGGAAGGTCCGTTTGCAGATTTTGATGGTGTGGTGGAAGATGTTAATTACGAGAAAAGTCGTTTGAGAGTTTCAGTTTTGATTTTTGGACGCTCTACTCCAGTGGATTTGGAGTTTACGCAAGTAAGAAAGGCATGAGATAAATTTTATATTAATGTATCTCTGCGTTATATTGATTTTAAAATAATCGTCACAAAGTGACGGATTCATTTGAAATTTCCCGGTCGCTATAAAGTGGCTTAATTTATTAATTTAATTGGGGTAGCTCATAGTAATTATGCAGCGTTGACCCCTTAAGAGGTAATAGAATGGCGGGTCCCGTAAAAGCAAAAGCTGCTCCGGCTAAGGGTGGCTCAAAGAAACAGGTGCTTGTAAAAATAAAGTTACAAGTTAAAGCTGGTGAGGCTAATCCAAGTCCGCCAATTGGTCCTGCACTGGGACAACATGGTGTAAACATCATGGAGTTTTGTAAAGCATTTAATGCGCAAACTCAAAAAATAGAGAAAGGAACCGTGTTGCCGGTAGTGATATCTGTTTATGGCGATCGTAGTTTTACTTTCATTATGAAAAGTCCACCAGCATCTAGGTTATTATTAAAAGCCGCTGGTTTGGCTAAGGGTAGTTCTAATCCTTTGAAAAATAAGGTTGGTAAAGTTACGTTGGTGCAGATAGAGGAAATTGCTAAAACCAAAATAAAAGATTTGACTGCTGCTGGTATGCAGGCGGCAATGCGCACTATAATGGGTACTGCACGTAGTATGGGTATCGAAGTGGAGGGTGGCAAGTAATGTCTAAAAAAATATCAAAGCGACAAAAGCTTATTAATGAAAAAATATCTTTTGGTAAACAATATCCTATTGAAGAAGCATTGACTTTGTTGCAAGGTTTGCCTTCACTTAAATTTATTGAAAGTATTGAAATTAGCGTAAACTTGGGTGTTGATCCGAAAAAGTCTGACCAAATGGTGCGTAGTTCTGTGGTATTGCCACATGGCACTGGTCGCAAAGTACGTGTTGCGGTTTTTGCGAATGGTGAGCAGGCGCAAAAGGCTCTTGATGCAGGTGCTGATGTTGTAGGTTTTGAAGATTTGTCAGAACAAATTAAGCAAGGTAATATAGATTTCGATCTTTTGATTGCAACCCCAGACGCGATGCGTTTAGTTGGACAATTAGGTCAAATTCTTGGTCCAAAGGGTTTAATGCCAAATCCTAAGGTAGGTACAGTGACTGCAGATGTTGCCAATGCGGTGAAAAATGCTAAGGCTGGGCAAGTTCAGTATCGTATGGATAAAGGTGGTGTTGTACATTGTGCAGTTGGTAAATTAAATTTTGGAATTCAGGCTTTGAAAGAAAACATTGAAACTTTTTTAACTGATTTGAAGAGAGTTAAGCCGACAACATCAAAAGGTATTTACTTGAAGAAAGTCGCTATATCTAGCACGATGGGACCAGGCTTGGCTATCGATCTAACAACTTTAACAATGTAGAAGTTTTTAATTTAGAATTGCGGTGAGATATTGTTAAGCTTTTTTTATAAAAGGTTTAGTGAAGTCTTGACCGTTGTAGACCGCAGGTGTGAGCATTGTTTTTTAAATGGTGTTTGCTTAAATTTAACATGATAATTAATTAGGTTCGGGAGTACGGAAGTAAACTGAAGTTTTATTTTAATACCCGTTTTTAATTGTTTGCGTGCCTGCGCAGACGGTGATTCCGCACAGAGTTTATCTGTAACGATCACCGGTAGAAATGTGAAATTGCATATTTCTACATTCCTTTTGATACAGCCTTAGGAGGTGTGCTAAGTGGTAATGAAATTAGAAGATAAGAAGGCTATAGTAGCAGAAGTAGCTGATATTGCTTCAAAAGCATTGTCAGTTGTTGCTGTTGATTATCGTGGCTTGAAAGTGAGCGATATGACTGCCCTTCGTGCAAAAGCACGCGAAGAAGGTGTTTGTTTACGTGTTGTACGTAATACCTTGGCGCGTCGAGCATTAAGCGGTACGGATTTCGTTTGTTTGGATCAAGTTTTAGTCGGTCCTATTATTTTAGCTTTTTCTTTAGAGGATCCGGGTGCGGCTGCACGTTTAATGCAAGAGTTTTTGAAAAAATGTGAAACACTTGCTGTACGCGCAATTGCATTAGGGGGGCAACTTTTGGCTCCTGAGAAACTCGAAACTGTAGCTAAGTTACCGACACGTAATCAGGCTATTGCCATACTTATGTCTTTAGTTAAGGCCCCTATTACGCGCTGCGCATATGTATTAGCAGCTCCGCACACTCAAATGGTGCGAACTGTTGCAGCAGTCGGTGCGGCAAAAGGGGATAAATAGTAATAGTTTAATGTGAAATTTTAGTTGGAGATAAATTCATGTCTGAGAAAATTAATCAAGTTTTAGATACTATAGCTAACATGAGCGTGTTAGAAATTGTTGATCTTGTAAAAGCAATGGAAGAAAAGTTCGGTGTTTCTGCTGCGGCCCCAGTAGCCATGGCAGCTGCCCCAGCTGCGGCGACCGTCGAAGTTGAAGAGCAAACTGAATTTAAAGTCATTATAACCAAGGTTGGTGATAATAAAATCAATGTTATTAAAGTGGTGCGTGCTGTGACTGGTCTTGGTTTAAAAGAAGCCAAAGACTTGGTTGAAGGCGCTCCTTCAACAGTGAAGGAAGGGATTTCCAAGGCTGATGCCGAGGCTCTCAAGAAGCAGTTAGAAGAAGCAACGGCTACTGTTGAAATTAAATAAAGTAAAAAATTGTTGAAATAATTACAATTTTTCTTGCTTTTAGTTGTGATTTAGGGTATCAAGCAAACCAGTTGTAAGGATTATAGTTGGTTTTTTCTATCCAGTTTAGTTAGCTTTGAATTACAATTTGTTAACTAAAGAACATTTGTGCCCACGAAATACATTTTTTTCGTGGGCGCGTTGTTTTTTTTGTACTTTGCGCTCGTGAATCGCGTTTTTGTTTTTAATTCGACTATTTTGTCTTTTTGACAGTAACTTATCCAAATAAAACAAATAGTTTTTGTTTTTTGATTTGGTTGGGGAGTTACTTTTAACTTGACGGGGAATATTAATGGCTCATATCAAGCATACCTCTCGTGTATCCAATAATAGTGTTTCATCGCTTTCTTATACGGAGAAAAAGAGAATTCGTAAGAATTTTGCTAAGCATCAGGTGGTCATGAAAGCACCGTATTTGCTTGCCATGCAAGTTGATTCTTATAAGAGTTTTTTGCAAGCAGATGCTTCGTTAGAACAACGGGTCAACATTGGGCTACAGGCGGCTTTTCAGTCGGTTTTTCCAATTTCTAGTTACTCGAATTATGCCAGATTAGAGTATGTGAGTTATACTATTGGTGAGTCATTGTTTGATGTGCGGGAATGTCGGCTAAGAGGCTTAACCTATTCTGCTCCATTGAAAGTTAAAATACGTTTAGTTATTTACGACAAGGATTCACCTACCAGTAACAAACAACTTAAGGATATTAAAGAGCAAGAAGTATATTTGGGTGAAGTTCCGTTGATGACTGATACAGGAAGTTTTGTGGTTAATGGAATTGACCGTGTAGTTGTTTCGCAATTACATCGTTCACCAGGTGTATTTTTTGAACATGATAAAGGTAAAACCCATTCTTCAGGTAAACTTTTATACGCAGCAAGGATTATCCCTTATCGTGGATCTTGGTTAGATTTTGAATTTGATCCAAAAGATTGTATGTATATGCGAATTGATCGCAGACGCAAGTTGCCAGCGACAATTATTTTAAGAGCTTTAGGGTATACGACAGAGGAAATTTTAGGGTTATTTTTTGAAACAAATACAATTCATTTAGGCGAAGATAAGGCGGTTTTGGATCTGCAGCCATCACATTTAAAAGGTGAAGTTGCTCCTGTTGATATTAAAGATAAAACAGGTAAGGTCATTGTAGAAGAAGGGCGACGTATTTCGCAATTGCATGTTCGTCATATTGATAAAGCAGGCATTAAAAATTTAGAAGTGCCTATTGAATATCTATATGACAAAGTATTAGCAAAGACCATTTTGCATCCTAAAACTAGTGAAATTATAGCATCTGCAAATGATGAATTTAACGCTGATTTGGTCAAAAAATTCCATAAGGCGAATATTGAAAATTTTGAAATTTTATATGTGAATGAATTAGATCGTGGGTTGTATATTTCCGATACTTTGAGAATCGACAATACTACCAATTCTTTGGAAGCGTTAGTGGATATTTATCGTATGATGCGACCGGGAGAGCCTCCTACTAAAGAGGGTGCTGAAAATATGTTTCATAACTTATTTTTTGCATCCGAACGTTACAGTCTTTCAGCTGTAGGTAGAATGAAATTTAATAGTCGTG
The DNA here is from genome assembly GCA_001801285.1 of Gammaproteobacteria bacterium GWE2_37_16. GTDB lineage: Bacteria > Pseudomonadota > Gammaproteobacteria > UBA9339 > UBA9339 > GWE2-37-16. The sequence goes on along the minus strand of MGXG01000029.1, from coordinate 4,513 downwards.
TTGGAAGAAAGGATTCAACGGGACCTGAGATTTTAACAAAAGAAGATATAGTTGATGTTTTAAAAGTATTGGTTAATATTCGTGATGGTAGGGATGAAGTAGATGATATCGATCATTTGGGTAATAGAAGAGTGCGTTGCGTAGGAGAAATGCTCGAAAATCAATTCCGTATTGGTTTGGTACGTGTTGAGCGTGCAGTGCGTGAACGACTTGGTCTGGCAGATACTGAAAATTTATTGCCACAAGATTTGCTTAATGCTAAACCAGTTTCAGCGGCGATCAAGGAATTTTTTGGTTCCAGTCAGTTGTCACAATTTATGGATCAAAATAATCCCCTTTCTGAAATAACGCATAAACGTCGTATTTCTGCTTTGGGGCCTGGGGGGTTAAGTCGGGAAAGAGCCGGTTTTGAGGTTCGAGATGTGCACACAACGCACTACGGTCGTGTCTGCCCAATTGAAACACCTGAAGGGCCAAATATTGGCTTGATTAACTCGGTTGCTCTTTATGCACGTATTAATAGTTATGGTTTTTTAGAAACTCCATATCGTAAAGTTGTTGATGGATTTGCTACGGATGAAATAGATTATTTATCGGCGATAGAAGAAGGCAAATATTATATTGCACAAGCAAATACTACTTTGGATAGCAAAGGAAAATTGTTAGATGAATTAGTCCCATGTCGTCATAAAGGAGAGTTTTCTTTAAGAACGTCTGATAATGTTAATTATATGGATGTTTCGCCACAACAAACAGTTTCGGTGGCAGCTGCCTTGATCCCCTTTTTGGAACATGATGATACTAGCCGAGCCTTAATGGGTTCAAACATGCAACGGCAGGCTGTTCCCGGTATTCGTAGCGAAAAGCCTTTGGTTGGTACTGGTATCGAACACAAAGTTGCAGTTGATTCGGGTGCGGTTGTAGTCGCTAAACGTGGTGGTGTTGTCGACTCATTTGATGCATCACGTATTGTTATTCGGGTTAACGAAAATGAAATGACAGATCGACAGGATGAGTCTGGAGTTGATGTTTATAGTCTTATTAAGTATACGCGATCAAATCAAAGCACTTGTATTAACCAGAAGCCAGTGGTTAATGTTGGAGACGTTGTTGCAAAAGAGGACGTGTTAGCTGATGGTCCTTGTACTGATTTGGGTGAATTAGCTTTGGGACAGAATCTTTTGGTGGCGTTTATGCCATGGAATGGTTATAACTTTGAGGATTCTATTCTTATTTCTGAAAGGTTGGTGGAAGAAGATCGTTTTACAACGATTCATATTCAAGAGCTTACTTGTATTGCTCGTGATACTAAATTAGGAGCTGAAGAAATCACTTCTGATATTCCTAATATTGGTGAAAAGGCGCTACAAAAATTAGATGAATGTGGTATTGTACATATAGGCGCTGAGGTTGAGGCTGGAGATATTTTGGTTGGTAAAATTACGCCGAAGGGAGAAGCGCAATTATCCCCAGAAGAGAAGCTTTTACGAGCGATTTTTGGAGAAAAAGCCTCTGATGTTAAGGATAGTTCTTTACGCGTGCCTTCAGGTGCGAATGGTACGGTAATAGATGTACAAATTTTTACCCGCGACGGAGTTGGAAAGGATGAGCGTGCGAAAAAAATTGAGGAAGTGGCTTTAACAAATATTAAGAAAGATATGTTTGATGAACTGCGTATTTTGCAGGATGCGGTGTATCAGCGTGCCGCAAGATTGATGATTGGCAAACATATGGTTGGAGGTACCAAACGTTCAGGTAAGGGCATAGTTATTACTCAGGATTATTTGAATAGTGTACAGCGGGACAAATGGTTTGCGATTCATTTGGAAGATGATGCGGCTAATCAACAGCTGGAGTCTTTGGCTGCCCAGGTTAAATATTTAACAGAAGAGCACAGTAAGAAATTAGATATTAAACGCAAGAAACTTTTGCAAGGAGATGATTTAGCTCATGGGGTGTTGAAAATTGTAAAAGTCTATCTTGCTGTAAAACGTAGAGTGCAAGCTGGTGATAAAATGGCTGGTCGTCATGGTAACAAAGGTGTTATCTCAATGATTACTGCTGTTGAAGATATGCCATTTTTACCAGATGGTACGCCAGTTGATATTGTTCTTAACCCACTAGGCGTACCATCGCGTATGAATGTCGGGCAGGTTTTAGAGACCCATCTTGGTTGGGCAGCTAAAGGGTTAGGGATAAAAATAGGTGCACTACTTGATCAGCATTGCAAGACAGAAGAAATACGTGTGATGTTAGAGAAAGTTTACAATTCCGAAGAAAAACAAAAAGTTGATTTTAGTTCTTTTAAGGACAATGAAGTTAGAACCTTAGCGCATAATTTGCGTGCTGGAGTACCTGTCGCAACACCAGTGTTTGATGGTACTACTGAAGAAGAAGTGAAAAAATGGTTGGCTTTGGCTGGGTTGCCAGAAAGTGGACAAAGTTATTTAACTGATGGTAGAACAGGAAGACAATTTGATAGACCTGTAACGGTTGGTTATATGTATATGTTGAAGTTGAACCATTTAGTTGATGATAAGATGCACGCCAGATCGACAGGTTCTTATAGCTTGGTTACCCAGCAACCCTTGGGTGGTAAAGCGCAATTTGGTGGTCAGCGTTTTGGTGAAATGGAGGTTTGGGCATTGGAAGCGTATGGAGCAGCTTATACTTTACAGGAAATGCTTACGGTTAAATCTGATGATGTTAGTGGTCGTACGGCTATTTATAAAAATATTGTTGATGGTGATTACCGTATGGTGCCTGGAATGCCGGAATCGTTTAATGTATTAATCAAAGAAATACGTTCTTTGGGAATTAATATTGATCTTGAGAGCGATTAAGTATAGCTAAAGATTGAATTTTTACGATTCAAGTTTTAAGTATTTGATTTTAAAAGTAATTTCATTTACATATCTTAGAAATTTTAATTAAAAATCATGTTATAACATGGATGTTATAGAGTGATTTTTAGGAGAACGGCCTTGAAAGATTTACTAAATCTTTTAAATAAAAGACAAACAGAAGAATTTGATTCTATTTATATAGGATTAGCTTCTCCTGAAACGATTCGTTCCTGGTCATATGGTGAGGTGAAAAAGCCTGAAACCATCAATTATCGTACTTTTAAGCCAGAACGAGATGGTTTATTTTGCGCTAAAATTTTTGGACCAGTTAAGGATTATGAATGTTTATGCGGTAAGTATAAGCGTTTAAAGCATCGTGGTGTGATTTGTGAAAAGTGCGGTGTTGAAGTTACTGTTTCTAAAGTGCGTCGTGAACGCATGGGGCACATAGAATTAGCCAGCCCAGTTGCGCATATATGGTATTTGAAATCTTTGCCATCGCGCATTGGTTTGTTGCTTGATATGACTTTACGTGATATTGAGCGCGTTTTGTATTTTGAAGCTTTTGTTGTTGTGGAGCCTGGTCTCACTCCTTTGACTAAAGGTCAGTTGCTTTCCGATGAGGAATATATACAGGCAACAGAGACTTATGGTGATGATTTTGCAGCCATGATGGGCGCTGAAGCGGTTCAGCACTTGTTACAGGGAATAGATTTGAC
>MGXG01000029.1:370-877 GCA_001801285.1 Gammaproteobacteria bacterium GWE2_37_16 | reverse complement strand
AACGTATTAAAGCTTTGGAGTCTTTTTTAGAATCAGGTAATAAACCTGAGTGGATGATATTTACAGTATTGCCAGTATTACCTCCAGATTTGCGTCCTTTAGTGCCGCTAGATGGAGGAAGGTTCGCTACTTCTGATCTAAACGATCTTTATCGGCGTGTTATAAACCGCAATAATCGTTTGCGGCGGTTGTTAGAGCTTAATGCTCCTGATATAATTGTGCGTAATGAAAAGCGCATGTTGCAAGAATCCGTAGATGCTTTATTGGATAATGGGCGTCGTGGGCGAGTTATAACAGGTGCCAACAAGCGACCTTTAAAATCCTTAGCGGATATGATTAAAGGAAAACAGGGGCGTTTTCGTCAAAATTTGCTTGGTAAACGTGTCGACTATTCTGGTCGTTCGGTCATTGTGGTTGGTCCTACTCTTAAGCTGCATCAATGCGGATTGCCGAAAAAAATGGCGTTGGAACTTTTTAAGCCCTTTATTTTTGGTAAATTACAAATGC
>MGXG01000029.1:0-256 GCA_001801285.1 Gammaproteobacteria bacterium GWE2_37_16 | reverse complement strand
CTCCAACCTTGCATCGTCTTGGTATTCAAGCTTTTGAACCGCTTTTGATTGAAGGAAAAGCAATTCAATTACATCCTTTGGTTTGTACTGCTTACAACGCCGACTTTGACGGAGACCAGATGGCTGTCCACGTGCCGTTAACTTTGGAGGCACAGCTTGAAGCGCGAGCTTTAATGATGTCAACAAATAATATTTTGTCTCCAGCTAATGGTGATCCGGTTATTGTACCGACGCAGGATGTTGTGTTGGGATTGTA
>MGXG01000028.1 GCA_001801285.1 Gammaproteobacteria bacterium GWE2_37_16 | reverse complement strand
CAAAGAGTTTTTTGATTTATACGGTGAAGTCCCTTTTTATAGTTGCCAAAGTCGCGTTGCTTTGCGTAATGCTGGTATTATCGATCCGGAAAATATTAACGAATATATAATACATCATGGATTTTTAGCTTTAAAGATCGCTTTAGAAAAAGGTGATCCAGAATGGGTTATTAATCAAATGCTTTTGTCAAAATTACGTGGTCGTGGTGGGGCTGGTTTTCCAACGGGTAAGAAATGGCAATTTGCACGCATGAACGAAGAAACCACTCGTTATATGATTTGTAATGCTGACGAAGGAGATCCTGGCGCTTTTATGGATCGTAGTGTACTCGAGTCTGATCCATACAACGTTGTTGAAGGGATGATGATTGCTGGTTTTGCCATTGGTGCGCAAAGAGGATTTTTTTATATTCGTGCTGAATATCCTTTGGCGGTTGCGCGTATTGAAAAGGCGATTGAAGTTTGTCGTCAATACGGACTTTTAGGCAAAAATATTTTAGGTTCAGGATTTGATTTTGATTTGGAGATTCGTTTAGGCGCTGGTGCTTTCGTTTGTGGCGAAGAAACTGCATTGATTCATTCTATCGAAGGTGAACGCGGTCAGCCACGTACGCGCCCACCATACCCTGCTATTAAGGGTTTATGGGGTAAGCCAACGATTATTAATAATGTTGAAACTTTAGCTAATATTCCTGCTGTCATTGTTATGGGTGGTGAGAATTTTGGCAAAATTGGTACTGAAAAGAGTGGTGGAACCAAAGTTTTCGCCCTTGCTGGAAAAGTTAATCACACAGGCTTGGTTGAAGTGCCAATGGGTATGACTTTACGCGAAATAGTTTATGGTATTGGTGGCGGTATTCCAAATGGCAAGCAAATTAAAGCCGTGCAAACTGGCGGTCCTGCTGGTGGCTTAATTCCAGCTTCGCTTTTAGATACACCAGTTGATTACGATACACTTACTGCCGTGGGTTCTATTATGGGCAGTGGTGGTATGATTATTCTCGATGAAGATGATTGTGCGGTTGACGTTGCCAAATTTTTTATTACTTTTACGCAAGATGAATCTTGCGGCAAATGTTCACCTTGTCGAGAAGGAACTTTGCGCATGTTGGAAATATTGGAACGTATTACCAGTGGCAATGGAACGTTAGAAGATATTGAGCGCTTGGAGCGTTTAGCAAAATTGGTTGGTAAGGCTTCGCTTTGTGGATTGGGCAAGGCAGCACCAAATCCTATCTTAAGTACTTTAAAATATTTCCGTGATGAATATATTGCGCACGTTACTGAAAAACGTTGTCCAGCCAAGAAATGCACTGCACTTGTTCATTACGAAATCGATCCTGAAAAATGCGTAGGTTGTACGGCTTGCGCGAGAGTTTGTCCGGTAAGTTGTATTGCTGGTGAACGCCAAAAGAAACATGTTATCGATCAGGCTCGTTGTATTAAGTGTGGCAGTTGTTTTAAAGCTTGTCGGTTTAATGCTGTGAAAAAAAGCTAACCAGATATGTGGGTGTAAATTCTTTTAAAATCAAAGAGTTAAAAATATGTTAGATACAAATACTGAAAAAAAACAAATAACATTAATTATCGATGGTGAGAAAATCACAGTTACTGAAGGAACGACGGTTATGGATGCTGCTGAGAAAATCGGCATTCATATACCACGTCTTTGCTATCATCCGCGGTTGAGTTTGGAAGGATCTTGCCGTGTTTGTATCGTCAAGGTGAAGGGCATTGATTCTTTTGTTACTTCTTGTTGCACTACAGTTTCTGAGGGTATGGAAGTTCAAACCAATTCTCCTGAAATTCGTCAGGCTCGTCGTGATATTGTGGAATTGTTGGTAGATAATCACCCGCGTGAATGTCAAACTTGCGAACGTGATGCGCATTGCGAATTACAAAATTTAGCTTATAGCATGGGTGTGCGTGAGCGCTTATTTGAAGGAAAACGTAAACGTCATCCTTTGGAAGATTCCAGTGTTTCCGTTGTGCGTGATGCTGAGAAGTGTATTTTATGTGGTCGCTGTTTCCGTGTTTGTCATGAAATACAGGGTGTGTCTAACTTGAGCCAACAAAATCGCGGTTTCTCGACAGTTGTTACACCTGCTTTTGGTGCTAATATGGATGATTCGGTTTGTGTGCAATGTGGTCAATGTATCAATGTTTGCCCAACAGCAGCCTTTCAGGAAAAGAAACATTCCGATCGAGTTTGGGCGGCTATTAATGACCCAAATAAATTTGTCATTGTACAAACAGCTCCAGCCATACGCGCAGCAATTGGGGAAGGTTTTGGTTATGAACCAGGTACACCTTGTACCGGTAAAATGGTTACTGCTTTACGTAGACTTGGGTTTGATGCGGTTTTTGATACTGATTTTGCCGCTGATTTGACGATTTTGGAAGAAGCGCATGAATTGATTCAACGTATTAAAAATAATGGACCATTACCGCATATAACTTCTTGTTCACCAGGCTGGATTAATTTTATCGAAGGTTTTTATCCTGAATTACTGCCTAACGTATCTACTTGTCGTTCACCAATGACGATGATGTCAACGTTGATTAAGACTTATTACGCGAAAAAGACCAATCGCAAACCAGAAGATATTTATGTTGTAGCTATTATGCCGTGTGTAGCGAAGAAATTTGAGATGGAAAGACCAGAGTTTACCATCGATGGCATGAAGGTAACTGATGCAGTTTTAACTACTCGTGAATTGAATTGGATGATTAAGTCTTACGGTATTGATTTTCGTCAGCTGCCAGAAGGTGAATTTGATTCTCCATTAGGCGAATCGACAGGAGCCAGTGTTATTTTCGGTACTACAGGTGGAGTAATGGAAGCAGCTTTGCGTACTGCGGCAGAATGGATTATGGGTAAACCGTTAGAAAAAGTTGAATTTGAAGGGGTGCGTGCAGTAGAAGGACTACGTGAAGAAACTTTAAAAATTGGGGATTTGACTTTGAATTTAGCTGTTGCCAATGGATTGGTGAATGCTAAAATTCTTTTAGATCGCGTTAAATCAGGTGAAAAAGAATATCACGTCATTGAAGTCATGGCTTGCCCAGGTGGGTGTATTGGTGGTGGCGGACAACCTTATCCACCACGTGGATATACTATTTTGGATCCAGCGTTGGCTGCCAAAAGGGCAGGCGCTTTGTATTCCATAGATTCGGAAAAGAAAGTTAGGCGTTCGCATGAAAATCAGGGAGTATTACAGCTTTATAAAGAATTCTTAGGTGAACCTGGTGGGGAAATGTCGCATAAGTTGTTGCATACCCATTACAAACCAAGGCTGAGAAAGGGGATAAAATAACCAATTGATTTTAAATGATTTATTGGTTACATGTTTTCATTAATTGAAATATAAAGATAAAATATCTAGAGAATGCATATGAGCTCAAAAACAGAAAATAATTGTAATTGCCAATGTAATTGTCAAAGTAATTGTCAAATTCTTCCGGAAAATATTGTGCAATTTATTGATGAGTGCAATAAAGGACACGAGCCGAAAAGTCAGTTGATTGCTGTTTTGCATAAAGTGCAAGAACATTTTGGTTATTTGGCACCTGAAACTATGGATGCAGTAGCATATTTAATGCAAATTCCTGCAGCAAATGTTTCTGGGGTTGCTTCTTTTTATCATTATTTTCGTCTCAAACCAGCAGGCAAGTTTCATATTAGCGTTTGTCTTGGTACAGCTTGTTATGTCAAAGGAGGCGAAGCTGTATTGAATAAATTCCGTGAAGAGTTAGGTATTGAACCTGGTGAAACAACAACAGATGGTTTATTTAGTTTAGAGGTTTCGCGTTGTTTAGGGACCTGTGCTTTAGCTCCCGTAGTTAAAATTGGCGAAACTATTCATGCCCAAATGACTGCCGATAAAGTTCCTGCACTTATCGAACAACATTTTGCGATGGCGAAGTAATTATTTTTCGTTTTATGCTCGTATTTTGCGTCATTTTTATCGTTTTGTGCAAGCATTGTTCGTGAAATAATTTAAGAAAAACGTTTCCCCAAAGTGCGCCGCCAAAGCGCATAACGTAAATGCCATACACTAATTTTGCGGCGATAAAATATGAGTTATTTCGTGATGCTTGTTAATTGAAAAGCATCAAGTCTGTTTGCGCATCATTTCCTTCAAACTCTGCAGCCAGGATTTTATTGTTAAATAAGGATATTTTTTTAACAAGGAAGCGCGCATGTAACAAGTGATTTTGCAGTCTTGGCAGAAAGTAAATTTGCCAACTTGTTTTTCCATATCTTTAATTTTTTTTGTAGTGTGTAATTCGTATAAATTGTTTTCAATTTTTATTTTCTGTAGTGCATGGTGAAAACAAGGCAGGATTAAATAATTATCAGGGGAAATTACTACGGTTGAGTTAACTGCCTGGCAAGCTGGGTTATTGATTTGGTTACCGCCGTCTTCTATAAACTTAAGTAGCGCCAAATTTACAACTACATAAGACTTTTCACTTTGTTTTTTTATTTGCGCAATAAAATCTTTAGCGAGCTCGACATTACCAAAATAAGAAAAACACGGATTAATGCGTAAGACACATTTATTTTTTTGTGCGAACTTGACCATTTTTGCTAGATCTTTAATGTTAGCGTTAGTGACGGTATGAAGTAAAGAGACTTTTTGTTTAATTTGTTTGGTAACCTTGATGCTTTCGATAACTTTATCAAATAAGTTAGCTTGAGTAATGGCGTTGTGAACGGTTTCTTCGGTTGATTGCAAGGAAAAAAACAGCATATTGACCAGTCCTTTGAGACGCGTGGCATATTGCGGATAAAGCGAACAGTTAGTGGTGATGGTAGTGTAAAAACCGTATTTCTTGGCTAAATGTAACGCCGCAACCAAATGCGGATAGAGTAGTGGCTCTCCCCCAGTAAAATCAATGATTTTCACTCCCAATCTTTTTAAAGCGCGGAGATTGTTTTCTATTTCTGTAAGACTTTGCTCTTGCAAATGAAAATTATCTTTGTCTTGCCAAATATTACAAAATTCGCATTTTGCGTTGCATTTTAAAGTTACATAGTAGTTGCAGAGTAATTTCATGGTTTGATAGCGACAGCAACTGTGTTTAAACCCAAAGCTTTGTGCCAGATTTTGATTTGAGTGAATCCATCCTTGCTCAATAGGGCTGTGATTTCTTTGGCACTAAAATAGTGTTTATGGTCGGCTATACCTTGCCTTGAAATAAAGTTTAGTTTTGCCATCGTCTCTAAAATTGGTTTTGAAGCGGGAGAAGGAGTGGTCAAAATCAGCTTTCCTTTGGGCTTCAGGGCGCGGAAGCATTCTTGAATAACGGCGTTGGGGTTATTGAGATGTTCGAGTACGGCAAGCATAGTGACAACATCAAAGGTTGTGTCAGGAATAGGTAAGGGTATGGAGCTTAAGTCTGCATTTTTTAATTCTATTTTCTCATTGTAAATGGAATTTGTTACAAGGTAATCTAAACCAATTCCTTTAGTGATATGATCATTAATGGTTTTTAAAAGAAAAGGATTTGCACCACAACCAATATCACAAATGGTGGTACCGAATTCAATATGTGGTAAAACATATTTGGTTCGGTAAACACGTATTATTGAATCGATGCGGTTTTCGAAGTACATATTAAATGGTCTTAAAATTTATACATAATCTGCAACATGTTGTTTAATAAGATTAATCAAGTAATTTTTATCTTTTTCGGTATAGATATTTAGATTATTGGTATCAATAAAAAGTTTTGGCGAATAGTTATAATGTTCATACCATTTTAGATATTTGGTATTAATTTTTTCTAAGTAATCGACAGAGATAATTTTCTCACATTCTCGGTTGCGTTCTTTAATGCGTTGCATGGCGGTGTCAGCGTTGCAATCTAAATAAATCAAAAGTGTGGGAGGGGCAACCAGTTCCAGCATGCCGCGGAGCAAGGCGTCATAAGTGTTGAATTCTTCCTTGGTCATAAATTGTTCTTCATAGAGAACTTCAGCGAAGATGCTATCGCCAAAAATGGAGCGATCTAAAATTCCCTCACCTTGTTTCTGAATTTGTTTAATCATTTGAAAGCGATGTACCAAAAAATGGACTTGAGAGGTAAAGCTCCAGCGTTTTTTATCATTATAAAAGTTATCTAGAATGGTAATCGTATCACTATTGCTTAATTCTCGATAAAGAGGAATACCAAGATTGTCCTCTAAAGTTTTTCCCAAGGTGGTTTTGCCTACGCCAATTTGACCGTCGATGATAATCATATGTTTTTATTCACAAAATTTAGTTTAAGGAAATTAGTTTATGAAAAATATTCGAGTTTGACGAAAAAATACTTTAAAGTATGATATTATATTCAGTTGATTAAATTGGAAAGCTTAAAATTTTAATTTTAGTAATTTTTGAAATCTTTCGTAATATCTTAAAAAGTTTTGGTATTATGATTACGTAGCTGCGGGTCTTTAGCCAGATTCGGTGATAATTAAAACTCGTAGCCGCAGGCTTTAGCCTGCCGTGTTAAATCATATGAATACGCAATAATCAAGACGCAATCTAAAGTTTGCGGCTACGCAAATTCTCGTGATTTACTCATGGTTTTTGAGAAGTTACATATTTTTGGTCTAATGACTTGATTTTAAAAGCAATTTAATTTACATATCTCTTAAGTAATTAACAATTTATAATTTCCTAAAAGGAGGCTTTATGGAACAAACACAAATTCAATGCCAACATCCTCATTCCAAAAAGATTATAATATTGCTTTTTGTAGCATTGTTGATTGGTTTAGGTAACGCTATAGGTGGATGGTTTGTGGGGCATGGTTTTTATAAAGCCCGTTTTGCTGATCGGTATGTAAGCGTTAAAGGCGTAGCGGAACGTCAGGTTAAATCTGATTTTGCCATTTGGGATTTGAGTTACAAAGCAACCGGTAATGATTTGCGTGTTGTTAATAGTCAAATTGATCAAAATCAGAAAGATGCTCTAGCTTTTTTGGCGAAACATAATTTCCTTGCTAGTGATTTTGAATTAGAACCAACAACAGTAATTGATCAGTATGCCCAGGAATATTCAAGTGGCAATAAACCGGAGAGTCGCTATATCATCACTGGTGGCATCAAGGTGCGAACCGATAAGGTTGATTTGGTGCGTGAGGTCAGTCGTTTGAGTAGTGAATTGATTCAGGAAGGAATCGTGGTAACAACTAAAGATTATCAAGCCAATCCGCGTTATTTATTTACCAAGCTGGAAGACATTCGACCACCAATGTTGGCGCAAGCTACTAAAAGCGCTCACGCAGTAGCTGAGCAGTTTGCTATTGATTCCAATAGTCATGTTGGTGGAATACGTCGCGCTAACCAAGGTATGTTCCAAATTTTAAATAGCGATAGTAGTGCGGGTCAAAATACTGCTTCAGATAATGACCAATTATCTGGTATTTATAAAACAGTGCGGGTTGTTTCCTCGATCGACTATTCTTTACAGAATTAATTATGAATACAAACTGCGCATGGATTACGAATATGATTACACCTGATTCTTCTTCGATAAACCAAAATAAATTACAAACTAAACTGGCTTTAGCGAGTAATTTTAGTGCTGTTGCTATTGCTGCTGCTTTGCCTCTTTCAACTACAGCAACCGATATTTTATTTATTGTAACCGTGTTGCTGAATTTAGCTGCAGGAGACTTGAGAGCTAAATTTGCTTTTATTTTGAATAATCGGGTTGCCGTTGGGCTTTTGGCATTTTATGCCTTGTTTTTAATTGGTATGATCTACAGTACCGCGCCATGGTCTGGAGCTTTACATACTTTTAGTAAATACGATAAGTTATTTTTTGCAGCTTTTTTAATTCCTATATTTAAAGAGGAAAAATGGCGTAAATACGCTATCAATGTTTTTCTTTTTACTATGCTGTTTGTAATGGTGACCTCTTACGTGAAAGCAGGTTGGGGTTTGCTTTACGGATATTCGTCGGAAGACTTCTCTGTTTTTAAAGTGCATATTTCTTATAATTTTTTGATGTCTTTTTTTGCATATTTGGTATTACTTAAAATTTATGCAATGCCCGTACTTAATAAGCAGAAATGGCTATGGATAGGAATTTTAGTGTTAGCGGTTTTTGATATTTTCTTTATGAATATTAGTCGTACAGGCTATTTGGTTTTTACTGGTTTAGTTATTTTGTTTTGTGTGCAAAATCCCAGTTGGAAGAATTTTCTTATTGCTTTACTGAGTATTTCTTTAATTATAGGTGTGGCTTTTACCGTGCCGAGTTTTTTTAGAGCTAAAGTTTATGAGGCTGTTGCTAATGTTAAGGATTATAAAAACAAAGAAGAGGATACTTCTATTGGTCTAAGAATGGTTTTTGTGAAAAACAGTATTGCATTGATTAAAAAACATCCTATTTTTGGTACCGGAACAGGAAGTTATCCTTATGAGTATGCCAATATTAAACCAATACCTGAAGTTTTATCGCATAATCCACATAACGAGTATTTACTTACTACGGTACAATTCGGCGTGGTTGGGTTATTGTTGCTTTCAGTTCTGTTTGGCAGTCAGTTATGGTACAGTCGCTTTTTGCCCAAAAAAATGAGAGATATGGCACAGGGTATTATTATTGCGTTAATGTTGGGAAGTTTAGTAAATTCATTGTTGTCAGATACGACGGAAGGACATTTGTATGCATATTTTATAGCTTTGACATTCGCAACTAGTTTTACGGGAAGTAAAACTAAGTTATCAACAGGAAGTCGATATATTTCATGAATCATTATGTGATGTTATTTTTATCTTTATGCTTCTGAAAAAGACAGTCCATATTATTGAACCGACATTGCAAGATGAGACTGGTCATTGTTGTGGATATGTCACTGCTCTTTTGGAAGCTAGTGCGACAACGGATTTGCAGCTGGAGTTATGGATAGGAAATAAGGCAAAGAAACTTTTTCTCAACGCAACCAGAAAACACTATTTTTTTATTAGGCAATTGCGTCGCTTGCAAATATTGTTTCTTTATTATTATCTTTTAAAAAAAAACGCAATTATTTTTATTCCAACTGCAGGGCAAATTGATTTAGTTTTTCTCAATTGGTTATTGAAAAAAAATCTTCCCCAAAATAATAACATTTTTTTGCATTTTCATCGATACACAACTTCCGATAAAAAACTCGCAACTTTGCGACAAATTGCAGAGAAGCATCAGGAATTCAATATATTGGCTCCTACCGAAAGATTGTTGTCTATTTTCTCCAATGCTGGGTTTGGAAAATGTCATTTAGCTCGTTGTCCTACACATACACGACCAGATACAAAACTAAAGGCATCGGGAAAAATGCAATATCTTTTATATGCGGGGGCGGCAAGACAGGAAAAGGGGTTGCATTTGGTTGTTGAATTAATTCAGTATTTACATGAAGTGAAAAGCAATATTCCCGTTGTAGTACAGATTTCTCCTAATCACGTCGGGAATTATGATGAAAAAACCGGAGAAATTGTTGAAAAATTAAAAAAATGCAGCTATCCATTTCTTAAATTATACGAAGTTTCTCTGAATAAAGCTGAATATCTTGCTCTTTTTGAGGATGCTATTTGTTTACTGCTTTATGATGTGGGTTTTTATGCGGATCAATTTAGTAGTGTTGCTTTAGATGCTTTTTATGCAGGATGTCCAATTTTAACAACGAATGGAACATGGATCAGTGATATGGTTGATCGTTTCCAGGCAGGAGCAATTGTGGATAATGCGCAGCCAGATTCTTTGTATAAAGAAATAGAAAAAATTTCTTCTTCTTTTCAAAAACTACAACAAAATACTGTACATGCTGGGGATGAGTTGCGCAAGGAGCATGATCCGCATAATACTTTGGCAATAATTTCACAGGGAGTGAAATTGAACAAGTTATTGCCTTAAAACATGAATGCTTTGAAATATTGCCCCCAAAGCAACGTAACCCAACCGGCTATGGCTAAGTGTGGTCCGAATGGAATTGGTTGTTCGAAGTTTTGTTTTTTCCATAAAATCACGGTTATCCCAAAAGTTACTCCGGTTAGACAGGATATGAATAGTATTAAAGGCAGTGTTTGCCAGCCAAGCCACCCCCCTAAAGCGGCAAATAATTTGAAATCCCCGTGTCCCATGCCTGTATAGCCGCGTAGGAGTTGGAAAATTTTTGCGATCAACCAGAGACTTGTGTAGCCAATAAAAGCACCGATAATAGCGTCTTCCGGTGAAGTTAAGTGATAAGCGGAAATATTAACTAACAATCCAGCCCAGAGTAAATTTAAAGTAATTTGATCGGGTAAAAGATAACATTCGATGTCAATGAAAATTAAAGTCAACAAAAACCAAGTAAACAGCAAAATAATCAGAGTTTGCCAATTTATTCCACAGTGTATGACGATATAAACGGTAACGATGGAGCAAACAGCTTCGGTAACAGGGTATCGCCAGGATATCGGTTTTGCGCATTTATGGCAGCATCCGTGCAATGAAATAAAACTTAATAAAGGAATATTCAGCCACCAAGGAATTGTGTTTTTGCAATGGGGGCAGTGGGATTGGGGAAGGAATAAATTGAATTTTTTGGATTTGTTTTGTGGTAAAGGTGTAGGGTCTTGATTGGTAAATTCCAGATATTCGTTTTCATACATCGCTTGAAGTATAAGTGGCAAGCGGTAAACGATAACATTTATGAAGCTACCGATGCTTAAACCTATCAAAGCTGCGATAGTTAGCGATGGATAATTTATTGGTGTCATACACAAGATTATTTATGACACTTACCAATTCTGCAATACCGTAGTCGTAAGCTCGTAGCTGCAAGCTTTAGTCTGCGGCTATAGGTTTGCGGTTACAGGTCTGGGGTCTGCAAATCACAATATAACTATGATTTTGAAGGGTTGTTCAGGAAGAAAAATTAAGCTGGTCGGGGTAGAGGGATTTATTCGCGACTTTCCTGTCGCTCACCCTGCGGGTTGCTCGCAAGGCTCGCATTCAAATTTGCTCATGCAAATTTAGTGAACCCCCTTCGTGGGTTCAAACCCCTAGAGCAGGTTTGTAGAGAATTATGTTTTTGAGAAAGTATTCGGAAGGAAAAATAAGCTGGTCGGGGTAGAGGGATTTGAACCCCCGACGGCCTGCTCCCAAAGCAGGTGCGCTACCAGGCTGCGCTATACCCCGATGTGTAGCTCATAATAATACTAAGTAGTTTGTCTTACGTCAATGAAATAGCGAAGAAAAAAGGTTTTTGGGGTTGAAACATTGGGAAAATTGAAGGTTTGAGAATAATATGTTGATTTATATAGCAATTTTATCCACATATCTTTTGGGAAAATTTCTCTTGCCTATTGACCGTCTCCATGCCTAATATAAAATACATTTTTTAGGCAATCCAATCCTGGTCGTCTCATTCATTTGTTGGTTCAAGTTTTGTACCTTTATTTTTGTTCAAAGTTCTGATGTTTATTGCTATGTCAAAGAAGAATGATTTTGCTGAAAATAGTATTTTTTTAGGGGTGGATTTTGGTACGAAACGGATTGGTATTGCCACTGGGCAAAGGATAACTTCAACAGCAACGCCATTGACAACATTGTATGCTAAAAATGGAGTGCCAAACTGGTTTGACCTGGATGAGATTGTTGCAAAGTGGCGACCGGTAGCTTTAATTGTTGGAGTACCTATAGATCTTGATGGCAGTGAACATAGAACCACGAAGCTTGCGCGCCGTTTTGCGGCAATTTTACGCAATCGGTATCAAATGCCAGTGTATGAGGTAAATGAGCAATTGACGACTAAAACAGCAAAAGAGAGAGTTTTTTCTGCTGGTGGATACAAGGCGTTGCGACAGGAAAAAATGGACAGCATTGCGGCGAAGTTAATTTTGGAAGGATGGTTTTCAGAAAAATGATAAATTCAAATAAAGCGATTATATGATAGATTCTTGGGGATATTTTTTACAACAATTACAGGAAGCGGCTATTTTACCCGAAGGGCAATTAAATACCTGGATTCGTCCGTTGCAACCGATGCTCTTGACTGAAGATACGTTGGTGTTGTTTGCGCCCAATTATTTTGTTTTTGACCAAGTTAAAGAAAAGTATTTAGTGCTTCTTAAGGAACAGTTACAGGTTATTCTTAAAAAAAATTGGGATTTAAAATTAGAGGTTGGTTGTATTCCTCATGTTGTTGCTGCTGTTAACAATAAAAAATCCTGTGAAGTAAGAGGGGGAACCTCTGACTTAGTGTCGTCTCCGAATATAGAACATGAAAAAGGTAATTTTGCCAAATTTGGCAACTTGAATACAGGGTTTACTTTTGCCAATTTTGTTGAAGGGAAATCTAATCAATTGGCAAAGGCAGCGGCAATGCAAGTCGCCGTTAATCCTGGTAAAGCTTACAATCCATTGTTTATTTATGGTGGTGTTGGTTTGGGGAAGACCCACCTTATGCACGCTGTGGGTAATTCTATACTGCAAGGTGATCCGAATGCTAGGGTCCTTTATTTGCATTCAGAACGATTTGTTTCGGACATGGTTAAATCTTTGCAACGTAATACCATCGATGATTTTAAGCGTTTTTATCGTTCCTGCAAGGCTTTGCTATTGGATGATATTCAGTTTTTTGCCTGGAAAGAGAGATCACAGGAAGAATTTTTCCATACATTTAACGCTTTATTTGAAGGTCAGCAACAGATTATTTTAACTTGTGATCGCTATCCAAAAGAAATTGAAGGTTTGGAAGATCGTTTGAAATCGCGTTTTGGTTGGGGTTTAACTATTGCTATTGAACCGCCAGAGTTGGAAACGCGTGTAGCTATTTTGTTAAGTAAAGCAGAGAAATCTAATATTAATTTATCTTCGGAAGTGGCATTTTTTATTGCTAAACACATTCAATCTAATGTACGTGAGTTAGAGGGGGCATTGAAGCGTGTTATTGCTAATGCGCATTTTACAGGTCAGGAAATCACTTTAGATTTTACGCGCACAGCCCTAAAAGATTTGTTAGCGGTACAGGCCAGACTGGTTACAATTGAAAATATTCAGAAAGTTGTTGCCGAGCACTTTAAACTTAAA
>MGXG01000027.1 GCA_001801285.1 Gammaproteobacteria bacterium GWE2_37_16 | reverse complement strand
AAATTTTGGGGCTTTAGAGGCATCTACTTTAGCGCAATAGATTGTGACTTCTTCAGAAGTGCCGCCTGGACTTGCAAGATATGTATGAATATGTTGTAAACCAAAACATTCAAGTCCGGCTTCTTCGATTAGTTCTCTTTTAATCAATTCTTCTTTGTTTTCTTTATCTTTATCCATAACACCGGCAACTAATTCAAGCAGCCATGGTGATCGACTTTTATCTTCTTGCCAGAGAGCTCCTGCGCGAAATTGTTCAATTAAAACCACTTGGTTGCTTTTTGGATCATAAGGTAAAGCAGCGACAGCATTTAATCTTCGAGATATTTCACGTACATAAGGTTGGCTCCAGTCTCCGGAAAAAAGTCGGTTTTGTATTGTGTAGAGTTCAACCTTAGCATAACCTTGGCAGATAATTTTTTTATCGACGATTTTGTAATCGTTGTGATTCATATATTTATTTTAAGTTTATGGTCGCAAACCCGTAGCCGCAAGCTTTAGCTTGCGTTTATACATTCGCCAAGAAATTATAAATTATTGAATCACTACGTGATTGATTTTTATAGCAGGCTAAAGCCTGCGGCTACGGCTTATATCCATGTCTTTTTATTTTCTGATTAATTATTCCTCAGGTAAATAAACTTTCTTTGTTGATGATATTGCGACAAGCCTTTGTTCGGCAATTTTATTGGCTGCCAATGCGGTTGATATTTTTTCTTTATCGGCAAGATGGAAAATATGTAATAAGGTGTTGTAAATATTTTCAATCTTGTTCATGGCATAATTTTCTCCCCCACCGTAGATTTCGGAAGAAACATTAATTAAACCACCCGCATTAATGACGTAATCTGGCGCATAGAGAATGCCGGCTTTTTGTATGTCATCACAATGTTTTGCCTCAAGAGCTAATTGGTTATTGGCGGCACCGGCAATGATAGAACATTTAAGATGAGGTATGGTTTTGTCGTTGATGGTGGCGCCTAATGCGCATGGCGAATAAATGTCGACTTCCAGATGATATAAATCTTTTTCTTCGATGATAGTGGCATTAAATTCATTTGCGGCTTTTTGTAGAGCATCTTTATTGATATCGTTGAGATAGAGAATAGCTCCAGCATGATGCAATTCTTTGCATAGATTATAACCAACGCTACCGATGCCCTGTACAGCTACTCTGGCTCCAGTTAAGCTATCTTTGCCAGTAACTTTTTTCCAAGCAGCCTTGATGCCGCAAAAAACACCATGGGCTGTAAACGGTGATGGGTTGCCAGAGCCACCGAAATATTCAGGAATACCGGTAACAAAGTCGGTTTCTAGTCTAATCCATTCCATAACGCTTGTATTTGTTCCGACATCTTCAGCAGTAATGTAGCGCCCACCTAAGCTCTGTACGAAACGACCGAAAGTGCGGAAAAGCGCTTCAGAAGTATGTTTTTTGGGGTCCCCAATAATGACTGCTTTGCCCCCGCCGAGATTTAGATCTGCAACAGAAGCTTTGTAAGTCATACCCTTGGAGAGACGTAAAACATCTTCCAATGCGTCATCCATGGAAGTGTAAGGGTACATGCGACAACCACCCAGTGCTGGACCAAGTTGTGTATTGTGGATAGCAATAATAGCCTTGAGCCCACTGCTTTGATCTTGGCAAAAAACTACTTGCTCATGATTGTCGAAGTCTTTTAAGTTAAAGATATTCATGTAGGTACCCCCTGGTAAGAAATTTTGCATTAGTGAATTGCTGCGCGATGATTTAAGTAAAGTAAAATTTGCTAGGAACTGTTGGTAATTACTTTTTCGTTATGAAAACGCGATTGTCAATAGACCTCCGACTAATGATAGGAACAAATAAAAATATGTAAAGCAAATTTTCATTAATTAAATTATCAATGATTGATGGTTTAAGTTTTATGGGATATGGTTGATTTTTTAATCTTAAAGATAACATATTGATTTGTATAGTAATTTTATTTGCATATCCTTGTTGTTGGAGTTGTTGAATAATTCGTATTAATAACGATTGTGTGGCCGCAGACTTTAGTCTGCGTAGCCTACAATTATTGCACATAATATATCGCAGGCTAAAGCCTGCGGCTACGGTTTTCAGGCTACGGTTTTATAGGCTATGGTTTGTCACGAGTGAAATTAAAGTGTTCATTTGGAGGCGACAAATTTATGGGTGGTAAGCCGCGGTTGAGTTTATTTTTATCTTCGACATTAACTACTTGCAGTTCGGCGTTATTGTTTGGGGCAACCTGTACGTTGAGAACGATGCGGGTGGCAGTGTCGCTTAATAGTATACCAGGAGCAGATGCAGATTTGGCGGATGTGGTTTTTGAGTCAAAAAGAGATTGACCTGCTGTTGTGGCTTGTTGTTCAGTGATTGGTTGCTTTGTATGTGAACCAAATAATGAGGAAGCTGCTGCTGTGTTTTTTTGATTGGGTGCGAAAGGCGAGATAAAAGCATCAGCTCTTTGTTTAATATTTTTATAGCGCACTTCCATGGCACCACTAGTTACGCCAAGTCTTTCCAGTTGTTCGCAGAGTCGATCCATGTTTATGGTTGCAGCGCTGCCGCTAATAAAGGATTTTAGCAGCGATTCTATTCTCATGACCGTTCCTTCGGCAAATACTTGTACATTGGAATCAGGTTTATTGATGGTGATGCTGCCTGCTTCAATGCCTTGTTTTAACCACTCAATAAATTTTTCGCCAAGTTCATTTTCTTTGGGTTCAGTGGCATTAATATCGGTAATATCTACAAAATTATAAAAATCTTGAGTGGTTTTGAATTCTTCGAGCATTTCTTTGGCGCGGTTAAAAATTAAACCTAAAGCGCCAGATCCTTCTTTGTCATCAGATAGTAAAGCCAACCAGGTGTTGAAGGCATAGGAATCTTGAGTAATCCAATTAAAACCAATTCCAGGCGCTAGTTGTCTGGCTAGAAG
Source organism: Gammaproteobacteria bacterium GWE2_37_16 (assembly GCA_001801285.1). Taxonomy (GTDB): domain Bacteria; phylum Pseudomonadota; class Gammaproteobacteria; order UBA9339; family UBA9339; genus GWE2-37-16. The sequence goes on along the minus strand of MGXG01000027.1, from coordinate 2,147 downwards.
GGGGGTGGTGCGTCGGCAAAGCCAGGCTGGCATGCCACCGCCGCGACGAATTTTGTAATAACCGTCTTCAGGTTGTAACGCTCCTTGAAATGGGCTCCATTCTCTTACGAAATCACCATCTTTGTTAGATATGATTACCATGCGGTTTGCAGTTGTGTAACCAATATCAAACATCAAAGCAGCACTGAAAAGTATGTAATTTATCAGTGGTTCGGGTTTATTTTGATTATTTTGAGTTTGTTGTAATTGTAAAACATAAAGTCCACGCAATAAACCTTCATCTAAGAGACTAAATAATCTGGCTTCATTGTTAATTGGTAAAACCTGGGTCATTTGGGCGAAGTTTTCAATTAGGGTTTGGTATAGCGCGATGTAATGTTCTTCTGGGGCTGCGGATAGAGTGCGAATATCGGTTAAGATTTTTTTTCGTTTAGCGGGAGATAATAGTTCGGTAGCGTCTGAAACTTGGAAAACACTACGTTCGCTAAATGCTTGTCTTGCCATAGCGCTGGCGCTGATTTTTCCCTCAGTACTGCTGATGAAGTTGGTGTTCATTATGTTTCTCCTTAATTTTACAAGCCTCTAGTTTTGTGACCCGCGTATAAGCGTGTGCCGAATTTATAGTTTGCGGTTAAGGTTTGTTCTAAGACGCTTTGATTCGGTCTGGATGTTTTTGATTGTAACATGTAACCATTTTTTGTGATAAATTTATTTTTTAGATATTTCCTGGGCACGTTTTTAGGGGACGTCAAAAGTGGATGGTGATCAATTTCAATCCTGGTCCAAGAAAACATGGATTTCTTTGTTTTAGGTGTGGTTTATAAATTTAATTACTAGGCAAAATTGATTTTCATTTTTTGTTAATTTGTAGTGATATGAAAAAAATTTGCATATTGATTGAAAATGTGAGAAAGTGCGTATCTTCTTTTAGTCGCTATTGATCCGGTTTTTTAATGGAACGTAGGAATGGTAGCGCTAAAAAATTGCTTTTTAAGTTTTGACTAGGTAAACTTAAAAATGTTTGGTTTATTTTTTATCCAAAAATTAAATTTAATTGTGAGGATTTGATAATGAAGAAAATTCTATTAGTTGGTGCAGTAGCACTAGGTTTGAGCGCAGCTGCGTTTGCTAATGGTACCGTAGAAGCGGCTCCAGTAGTAGGCAATGCTTTTAACCCAGGAATCTACGTCGGTTTACAAGCCGGTATGGATTTAAGCAATTGGGGTAATGTCAATAATTCAGACAATTGGTCCACTTATTTTGGTGATGGCATAAGTAAAGAAAATGGCTTTGCCGGTCGCGTATTTGTCGGCTGGGATTTCCATCCAAACTTTGCTGTTGAGTTGGGCTATTTTAGAGAATTCAACAGACCAGTTGCCACTGAATCTGGCTTTGGTGATGTTTGGAGATATACTACCCAAGGTTTTGACTTGATGGGTAAATTGAAATATGCTTTCGACGACATGTTTGGTATTTATGCCAAATTTGGTGTTGATTACTTATTAACTAAAGTTGACCAACAAGGTGCAAACACCAATGGAAATTATAATACCAATAATTTCAACATCGCTTACGGCTTAGGCTTAAGCTATGAGGCTGTTCAAAACCTAACTTTAGATCTATCCTGGACACGTTTCCAAGGTAGAAATAAAGTTGATGGCGATGTGTCACAACCTAAATTCCAAGCAGCTCCTGATTTCTTTGCTCTAGGTATTGCTTACAAGTTTAACTACTAAGCTTTTACCAAAAAGTAAGAAATTAGCGAAAAAGCTAAAGCAAAAAAAGGCGGATTTATCCGCCTTTTTGCTTTTAAAATACCTGTAGCCGCAAACTTTGGCTTATGCATTGATATTACGCAGACTAAAGTCTGCGGCTATAGGTCTGCGGTTACGAATTTTATAGTAGCTGCAAGCTTTAGCTTGCGTTATAATTTAGACCGAATCTTATTACTGTATAATGTTTGTAATACGCAGACTAAAGTCTGCGGCTACGGGTCTGCGGCTACAAAGCTTGCTCTACACTTTTAAAGGAGATAAACATCTATGTTGAAAAAAATTTTATTAGGTTCTATTGTTGCTATTGGTTTAGGCAGTATTGCCAATGAGGCATGTGCAGATGCTTCTGCCCCATACATTGGTGGACAACTT
>MGXG01000026.1 GCA_001801285.1 Gammaproteobacteria bacterium GWE2_37_16 | reverse complement strand
CGTAATCCTACGGGCGTAAGCCCGTAGTAGTTTAGAGTATAAGTTTGCCAGTACGTGTTTCAATTCCGCCAGTATTAGTAGTAAACAGTTCTTCTGGTAGCAGCAGCGCTATTGTTAATACTGCACAAATACCTCCCATTGTTCCAACTCCTACAAAAACTCCGCTCAAAATATCAATTTATAGTACAACTCCGCCCAAAGCACCAAACGACGAAACTAGCGACGACAAAAATAGAGTTTCCTGCTTTTCTTGTTTCTTTAGTTGTTGTCACCCAAAACCAAAGCGTCAGCTGTATATTGAAGCTCCAATGCCTGTTATTTCGCACAGTGTTACTAGTTCAAGCAGTACTAGTACTGACAGTGACACTTCTAATGAACCAAGTAATCAGCCGATCGATTTTACTGCTTCTTACATTATTAAATATCAAAATTTACAAATTGGTAATGAGTTGGGGCGTGGGGCATTCGGTGTCGTATATCACGGGACGTTGCAACACGCTGATGTTGCCATTAAGCAATTGCAATTAACTACAATGTCTCCAGAAGTAACACGTAAATTTCTTGAGGAAGCGAGAGTCATGACTAATCTGCACCATCCTAATGTGATAACATTTTATGGTGTTTGTACGGAACCTAATCATTACAGTATGGTAATGGAACTTGCACAAGGTGGATCACTCGACCATCTTTTACAGAGTAAAAAACCATTATCGTGGGGAGAACGTTGGCGAATTGCTACAGACATTGGTAAGGGTTTATTACACTTACATAGCCATGAGCCACCGATTTTACACCGTGATATGAAAAGCGCTAACGTGCTTTTAGACGGGCAGGGTAATGCTAAGCTTACCGATTTTGGTTTAGCTAAAGTTCGTGCTGAAACACGCACCTTGTCAATGGAGCCAACCGGGCGTATAGCCGGGTCATTGCTTTGGATGGCGCCAGAATTATTTGGAATGAGTATCAAGCCTAGTAAGGCTGCAGATATATTCGCTTATGGCGTAATTTTATGGGAAATTGCGGCGCGGCATTTGCCTTACGAAAATGTTGCAAGTCCGGATTTGATTCCTATGTTAATTAAAGAAGGTAAACGTGAAGCAATTCCTGCAGGCACGCCGCCAACCTTTGCCAGGTTGATTTCTAGTTGCTGGGCGCAAGACCCTGCTGCTCGTCCAATTGTCGAAAACATAGTAAGCGAGCTTGAAGCACATAGTGGTGAGATTGAAAATTCAGTAATACCAGTCAGTGCACACCGCTGCATTTTATGATAATAACTGTATTACACTTCTATAAAGGTACTTAACATGTCTATACAAAATCCCAATTTATCACATAGTTCTTCTACGAGCACTGCAGTAAGTATTGCTATCAATCCATCTTTTCCTGATGCTCTTTATCAAACTATTATAGAAATCTGTAATAGTGGAATAAATACAAGTCAAAGATTGGAGGAGAGTATTAATCCATATGTGAAAATCGAAGAACTTAGGAGTATCGAGGATATTATTTTATGGTATAAAAAAAAGAAAATTTTAACTACTGAAAATGTACATGCTATTTTTATCAATTCTCAATATGCAGTTGATATTTTGTGGGTATTTTACCAGCTTGGGGCAAATGAAAAATTAATTCCAGAAAACATGCTTAAGGTTATTGGCAATGCTCAATATGCTTTTGAGATCGCGCGAGCATTTAATTTTTTAACTGGAGGCGGTCATTCTAATCATTTCACTCAAACAGAAGTGGATCGTGTTTTAGCAAATCCTCAGAATGCAATTAATATTGCTATTGATATCAGAAGGGTTAAGACTCGTTATTTAGATATGGTCGATGTGAGTACTATAGCTAACAAAGAGTTGGCTAAAATCGTTAATACCTGTTCCCCGCGGTATGTTGGTAAAATTATTAGTGCCATTGAAATGCTTGAGCGAGAAGGCTTGTGGAATCAAGCGATCAGGAGGCATATCTTGGACAGATTGCGTGCAGATGAAGTAGAAAAAATCGCTAAAAATATTGTGATTCTTAAGGAACGGGGATTATGGAATCGAGATTCTGTTAAGATGGTTGTTTATAAAGATCCCATCAATGCGATACGAATTATCAATACACTTGCAGCACTTGAGCAAGAAAATATATTAACCGCAGAAAATAAGGCAACTATTGTATTGGGTCTTTTGGAAGATCCTATGTATGCGATAAAAGCAGTTGCCGTACTTAACATATTTAAGACCGAAAATCTTTTAACTCTAAGTAATATAGCGAAGGTTATTAGAGCTTCATATTACGCTGAAAATATTGCGAAAGCACTCCTGGTACTTAAACAAGCGGTTATGCTAACTCCAGAAATTGTGGTCTCTCTTCTTCAGCTGCTAGATTTTGAATATATTGAAAAAATTGCGAAAGCTATTGTAGATATTAAAACAGCGGGAATTTTAACTTCAGAGATTATAGAAATTGTTATTAAATACTACAAACATGTCAGCGAAATTGTAAATGTGCTGATTATGCTTAATACCGCGGGTATCTTGACGCCAGTTAATGCTGAGGCTGTCCTTAGTGGTTATCAACCACAGATGGTTGCTAAAGGTCTAGTATTGTTGGCGCAAGGAAAAATATTAATTCCGATGTATATAGAGGCTTTGTGTAAAAACCCATGGAATGCTGAAGAGATTGCGAATGGTTTGGTAATATTTGAGCGCTTACATGCATTGTCTCCGGTGGATGCCAAAGCTGCTTCCGCTGATTCATCTTGCTCTCAAATTATTGCCAGAGCTCTTTTGGTACTTCAGCAAGCAGGTATATTAACTCAAAACATTATGGTAGCTATTCTTCAGCTTACATTTCTTGATCACGCTGAAAAGGTTGCCAAAGCTTTTGTGGAGCTTAAAAAGGCGGGAATTTACACTTCAGAAAATGTAACAACGGTTTATAATTGCTGCAGTCACGCTAACGAAGTTGCGACTGCACTTATATCCTTTAATGCAGCAAATATTTTGACGCCAGATAATCGTGAAGCTATCCGTAATAGTCATTACCCTGAAAAAATTGCGAAAGCTATGCTGAAGCTTGAACAAGAAAAAATATTAACCCCTGAAAATAGGGAAGTATTGTGTAAATACCAAGATCGCGCCGAAGACATTTCAACTGCTCTTATTGCTCTTAATGCAGCAGGCATTTTAACTCCAGCTAATAGGGATGCTGTTTGTAGTAGTTTTTACCTTGAAAAAGTTGTATCGGCTTTTATTGAGCTTATGCGAGAAAATATATTAACGCCAGAGAGTAGAGAAGCTGTGCTTGAAGAGGACAAAAATGCTGAAAAAGTTGTGATGGGGCTGATAATGCTTAAACGAGAAGGTTTATGGGATGACCAAGCTATTAGGTGTGCTGTTCTTAGAGAACCATTTCATGCTGATGAAATTGCTAAAGCCTTTGTGGATCTTAAAAATGCTGAATTTTTAACTCCTGAAAATCGGGATATTATGGTTAAAATATCATGGTATAGGCTAAAAGAAGTTGTGGATTCCATGATAATACTTAATGCTGCAAGCATCTTAACCCCAGCTAATAGAGATGCTGCTATTAAGCATACTTGCCCTGAAAAAATTGCACAAGTTTTAGTAATACTTCATAACAAAAGAATATTATCCCCGGAAGCCGTTGCCTATGCTTCTGAACATACATATGATTTTTTGAAAGTTGAAGAGATTGTAAAAGATGCATGTTCAAAATTTAGAGTTTGTTCGAGCATCGATTCTACTACTGCGCCATCTAGTTTAACTAGTTCACTTTCATCTGCGTCATCTTTCTTTAGTGTGGTAGGCAGTATTTCAGCATCACCATCTTTTGTTTCCGGGGCTTCTTCTTCTGGCTCTTCAGCAAATATAGAAACAAATTTATTAACTCTAAAAAAATAATCAAAGAAAAAAACACATTATTTACGAAACTTTTGAGGAAAATATTATGAGAGAACGTCCAAAAAATATGCCTAAGAAAAAGAGCATTTCAGATAGGGGTCTAAGGAGCAATGGAACAGAAAACCGGTTTAAGGTCAGTAATCAAACCAAATCTCAGTGAACCATTTTTTGTTTAGTTGGCAAAATATTTCGCTAAATCCATTTCCACCCAATCCTGATATTCAGGAATTCTGATCCAAATTTTACGACTTGCCGGTTCTGCGACAATCTCATAGCTGGTTAAACTTGGAGTTCTGAACGCTCCACCTTTTTCAATAGGCGTAGAAACGATAGTTATCGCTTTAAAAAGCGTAAATAAATCGGCTGAAATATTTATTAAATGTAAAGCAAAAAATAGGTAAGATGGGGGTCAATTTTGGACGCTGAAAGGGGGTCAGTTTTGCACGCTGATTGACATTTATACTCCGAACGAAGTTTTTAGCAGGCAGTTGAATCGAAGATCGGCTAGCGAGTAGCCAACAAATGATTCTTCTGAATTTTATTCACGTGGTGCACTTACTCATTGAATGTAAGTTTTAGGTATGGCAAAATTTATTTTCCACAGCTAATCTTATTTTAAGATTAATGTGTTATATTACAGCAGTATAGGTTGAAGGAAAGAAGCGGCGAGTGATATGAGCTTTTCAAGTAGGTAATTAAAATGTTTTATCAAACAGTAGCAGCAGCTAGGACAACATTAGAAAGTTTACAAAGATTAGAGCAGGAAGAATGGAAGGTTGGGGTAAAACAACATATTAAATTGTTGTTAGATGAAACAAGGTATCTTGATGCGATCAGTCTTATTGTTTATGGTTTTATCAATAAAACTAATTTTTATGATGCAAAGTTTTTGGAATTCATGTCAGACAGCATCGAGTCAATGTGTGCTAAACCTGATTTTTGTAATTTAGATCTTTTACAATTCATGATGGAGAATGTAGAAACTATTCTTGCTAACCACGAGAAATTTGAATTTTTTGATACTAAGCAGCTACAATTTATAGTAAAAAGCATACAGTTTATTTGTCGTAAAGATGCTTCCTCTCGCTTAGCAATGCTTGAGTCTGGCAACAAGTATTATTACATGGATTATAAAAGGATTTTTTCTGAGCTAATTGTAAAATGTTTTGATAAAGACGATTATCAATTGGCTCTCGAAGTCATCAATGAAGGAGCGTTATTTAATCTTTCCTCTTCATTTGAAAAAGAACGTCGTATCTGTGAAGATTTTTTATCCTCTCCAGTTGGAAAAATAAACCGATACAAAACAATTCTTGAACGTGATTCGATGAATTTAAAAGCACACCTTGGAATAATAAGAGAGCTAATTTCCCTGGGTAATCTTATTGAGGGAAAAGACCATTTTTGTAAAGCAATAAAACTTCATCCAACTAGTCATACACTTTTAAAGCAAGGTCAAGAACTTATAGCACGTGAGGTATTTTCACCTCAAGAATTATATCATCTTGATCTTGTATCGCGCATTAATCTTGTTCCCGAATTTGAAATTGCTTTTTACCTTGATAGGGTAAAGTACGCTTTTGATACAGGGGCTTTTTTTGGTGTTTATATTCAATCAAGCCCAACGATTGCTTGTAAAGGTGGTTGTTGGTATTGTCTTGCTGATGTGGAAGGTAAAAACAAAAGACATGATGAATGTGGTCCAGTGGATGCTGACACATTAGGTTTGCTTGTGAAAAATATTTTTCATCTTTGTTCACCTACCGCAAAAGATCCACCAATGATTGACATAGCTGGAGAAGACACGTTCAGTGATTTGCGATATTTTAAGAGTATTTCTCCACACCTTCTGTCACTACTCGGTTCTCATATGATAGTAACAAACGGACTGGAATTGTTGCGTATTGCCAATCAACCTAATGGTGTTGTCAGTCTTTCGGAAATTTTTAGAGGTATTTTTAGAAACATTTTAGGCAGGGAACTAGGTTTTTTGTTTCAGCTTAGCTGGGATATTGACAAGATATCAAGATGGCAAAATGTATTTGGTGGAGTTGAAAATCTAATTCAAGCAATGGCGAAAGTTATTGTTGCATACAGAGCGGTTTTTCCAACGCAGTTAAACGAACAACCAGACAAACAACAATATCGATTAAATATAAACATAGTTGATATGATGGAATATGGAATAAACGAATCAAGATCGGAAAAAATTGATATTTTTCGTCAACAATTATTTACTGCTTGTAAAGATTTACTTTGTGATACTGAACAAAAAAACAATATTGAAGCATGTCTTTCCATTGATTTTATACACAACGTTCCAGCTCTAATTACCCCCAAAGCAGAAGAGATAGCAAGAAGTCTAAAAATAAGATCCCAAAACAAAACATTTTTAGATAATTACTGTAGTGAAGTTGGAATGGATATTATAAGAAAAGCACCTGCCCCTATACTTGTTGGTGTTGACTGTGCTGCTAGAGGTGATGTATTTCCTGATTGCTTGTTTCCAAACTCCCACCGAATGACTGCAACGATGTATTTGACCGAAACTCAAAAACAATTAAAAGTAATTACCAGTCACCCATTTTTGCGACACTATTATATTTCTAAAGATGGTGTATTTGATGTTAGGGACACGTTTAACAAAAAAATAATCGGTTTTTTAATGACGTTGAATCCTTTCTGCAAAAATGAGGAAATGCCATATTCTTTATTGAACCGTATAACCAGTGATCCTCATTTAGAAAACAATCTCTCATTACTACTTTTACTAGATGATATTGTTACGAGTAAAACTGGCGATGAGTTTAAGGTGCGAAAAATCCCAGAACAATTAATACAGCCTCTAAAAGGTCATATTCAACATTTGTTTAACTATTACAAAGGCTGCTGTTTACTTTACAGAAGCGCTGAAATGCCACCAATGATTAGGGAATTTTTCACTGGGGATGGTAACTTTACTGGTTTTCAAGCATATGCCGAAAGGGCTATTGATGCCATACAAAAACCCAAAAATGTTATTGGGAAAGAGCGTACTTATTCGCGTGTTTGGTTTTTCAAGGAGGAAAAAAATCGTACAAGAGATATCGAAGACATAGTAGTGCCTCAACCATCGGTTGCTGCGCCACCGCCGTCTTATTCGTCTATATAATTGTTAAGTATAAAATATTTTTCAAACAACTGATAATAAGAGGAGTAATTTACAATGCCAACATCTGCGTTACTGAAGAAACTAAGAGAATTATCTGCATCAAATAAACAGGGGTTAGCTATAGAACTGGGAGAATTAAAAATTGCTCAGTTATTGGAAATACTGACAGAACTGGGAATTGATAAAAATTCTTTAGGTGACGAATTAAATGCTTTATGGCTGAAAGAAGGAAAGCAAGGTGATCATCCTTTTCTTGATCCACTAACTTATGAGATTATGAAAGAACCTGTGCGTACTGAAGGAGGTACAGTTTATGATCAAGAATCCATTAATAAATATTTTGCTACACAACAGCTTAAGTATGCTAATACTAATGATGTACCAGAACCTTATCAAAGAATACAAATACAAAATGGTGTAACAATCGCGGCCAGAGATGTTGAGATAAAAATCAAAGCATTTTTAACCAAGAGAATTGAAGAAGAACTGTATCGACCACGATCCTCTTCATCTTCCAGTGTTTCTTCTAGCATTATTGAACCTTCTAGTCAGCCACGATCCTCTACCGCTATTATCAGCCAAACAACTGTATCAAACACTATTCCCGTAGCGAATACAGAACTTCGACCAAGTATAACCGGGCAAAATTTATCTACTCCGGCACTCAGTACACTGGATCAATCGAATGGAAGAGTAAGGCTTCTTAGTGAAGTGGACCTTTATGCCGCAGCAGTATTTGGTAGATTTTCTAGAACTATTCCTATATCAGGCAATACCTCTGCAGCGGATATAGAGCTTCGTCCAAGTATAGTCGGACAAAGTTCAAATGATGTTGAATCGAATGATCCTGACGTACTTAATCGCCGTGGAATTAAACTCTTTAATTTACAGCGTTATGAAGAAGCGCTGAGATGCTATAACAGGGCTTTGGCATTTAGACCAAATGATCTTCAACTTATTCATAATCGTAGTGCTGTACTTATCGTTTTGAATCGCAATTTAGAAGCGTTAGAAAGCTTAAACAGATTATTGGAATTTAGACCAAATGATCCCTATGCCCTTAGTAATCGTGGTTTTGCACTTACCATGGTAGGTCATTATGTCGAAGCCATATCAAGTCTTAATCAATCCTTGGCAGTTAGACCAAATGATCTTGAGACAATTGGTTGGCGTGGTTTTGCATGTAGTCTCTTTGATTGTTCTGAAGCAGCGCTGATAGACTTTAATCAATATTTAGCAATAAGACCGAATGATTCGGGTATGCTTTATAGCCGTAATATTGTGCTTTATCTCTTAGATCATCTCAAGGAAAAGGAAGTGATAGAAAGTTTTAGAAAATGCGCAAAAACTGATTCAGAAGAAGGTATTTTTAGTGCGTTTTCTGGCGCTACCCGAATATTAATAAGGCACACGAGTAAAATTTTACTAGCTGCAGCGAGGGGTGGAAATATTGAAACAGTTAGCAAATTTCTAAAATTAGGAACCAGTACTTTTATTTTAGGAATTGACATAATGGATGCTAGAGCAGGAGCTGAGCTCAATGGGCACACAAATATTGTTAGCCTGATTGATAAGCATCAAGCTGATCTAGCTAAAAAATTGCTTATTGCAGCAAAAGCAGGAAATGAAAATGATGTTTGTGCTTTCTGTATACGCTCGGCATACCATATGCGAGGGACAAAAATAGAGAAAGATACTGCATTTAGAAGTAGTGGATGGTGTGCCCTACATTGGGCGGCATATGGTGGTCATGTTGCCGCGGTTAGAGCACTTTTAAAGCGTTTCCCGGGACATGCAAATGATTTAACAAATCCAGCTTGGTTTGGAGGACTTTTCCATTGTAATGGAAAACAAACCCCCGCAATGCTGGCTGCTATTGGAACAGGAAGCGAAGCGGCTAAAAAAGAAATTATTGAATTATTAGTATTCTGTGGCGCAGATTTGACTTTAACTGATGTTCAAGGGCAAAGGGTTCAAATTGAACATAACAGGGTCACAATGAACAAACCTTTGTCATTATCAGAAAAAGAAGCTGTTGCAAGCCTAATTATTACGGAGAAACTAAAAGTAAATTGTAATGTATCTGATGCTGCTGGTGGTTGCACCAGATTTAAATTCCCCGAAGAAACACCAGCAAATGAACTTAATCAATCTATTGATCATTTAGAACAATTGCTCGGTGTAAAGCCAATTAAATCTTATCATGCAGGATGGGTAGATATACTTACCATGGATTTAAACTCCGTGGTTGAAAGATTAAGAACTGTAACACATGCTCCAACGCTATAAATAATGGAAATTAATTTTAAATGGACAAGCAGGCACATTCGTGGGATTTTATACGGTTTCATAAGCTGAAAACGCGATTATTTTGATAATCACGCTATTAAAAAATATGTTAAAATTAAACCAATAGTGTGTAACAATCATTTCGCTTCGAAATAAACCATTAATAATATGAGCATAATAAAATATTATGATTAATTCCGCCGATCAAACTTCGCATATATTGCATGCGTTTTATAATGAACTAATTTTAAGTTTTCCATTTGCTGGCAAGATTTATATTCAGCCGCATGATCGTCTTATTGTGGTAGAACCAGTAGAAAACGCTTCAGCAGTGGAAATACAAAGAGCTTGCCAATATTTACGTGAAAATATTGGTGGTAAGATATTTGTTCTTAGTAATGAAAACTCTGGTCTAGGTTTTATTAACCATTTTGAGAATAATGAAAATCCTAGCTTGAACCGTATTCGCGCTGTAGTTCCACAAGTGTTACTCGATTATACTGCTATGCCTGCTTCTGATACAATCAGAACTCTAGATGGCGAACCAGCACGGTCTTGTATTTTAAGTCATAGAGCTGAAATTATTCGTTTAATGGAAAATTCAGGATTCTCCCGAGAAAAAATTGCTGATTATCTTCGCAAAGGAGAAGAAGGGCTTGATGTATTAATGCATGGTTCACATCCCATAGTTTCAATAGAAAATGGTCACCTGGTTGGCTTCTGTAATCTGTCAACTATTGGTACTAATGTTTCTTATATTTCAGATACTGTGACTGTACCAGGACGGAGAGAAGAGCTCACTAGGCATCTTTATAATAGAGCAGCTGGTATTGCTAAAGAAAAAGGATTTATCGAGATAAAAATCATTGTACCAGGAGGTCGCGAAGATGAATTTACTAGCTATGGTTTTGACAAGCATCATTCACGAGCAATGTATGTAAGCTTGACCGAGTCTAAACCTGAAATGGACGAGCTTTATCGAAAATTTTTGCAATTTACTCGCGAGCAAAAGAATTGGTTATCCCAATTTGAAGTAACCGCCAATAATGAGTTACGAGTACAGTTAAGCACTTCATACTTAGATATACGTTCTATTAGTGAAGAAGATCGTGCATCTTGTTATTCCTTATTTGCCAATAATGAAGCGCGCAAGTATTACGGTAGCGGTTTACCGTTACTTACTGCGCAAGTTGAACCAATTTTTAATATGTGGAAAGATCGTTGGTTAAAAAATAATCCGTATAGCGCTTTTAGCATTTATACTAAAAATCACGAATTCGTGGGTATCATTTCGATAGGAACAACAAATCAAGAAGGTCTTACAGAAACTGCTTGTTTACTACTGCCACAATTTATAAATGGCGATTGCGCTACTGAAGCAATGTCAATGTTGGTAAATCGTTATTTGCCAGAAATAACGCGCTTAGAATATCGAATAAAATATAGTAAAAGAAACCCAGCTGACCTAAATGGACCTAGGCTAGAAGGTTCAGTGCCTTTGCAAAAAGTGCGCTCTACAGCATGGGAATCTGATACAGCAATACAAATAGCTCTCGAGCGCTCTGGTTTAGCACCCAATATGCAAAGCGGTCAAAAAGAATCTATGCTCGATGAGTGCTATATTTGTCAAGCAGCATCCCCTCCAGATCCTTATCACCTAGAATTTTATCCGCTTACTGCTTATGTGAAAATTCAAAGTGAAAATCGTTTGTTTTATATTGATAGAAGAAGCGATGCACAGCAACAAGTTGTAGAATTAACTGCTCAGACTAATTTTGCACAATTTGACAGTAATGTACAATTTCATACCATTCCGATTGTTGGTAGAGACAAACCAAGAAAATTAAATACTCAAGAATTAGATGCCATTGGTAATATTACTAACCATCGGAAACATGGTATTAAAAAATTTACTTATCAAACTGACTTGCCACGATTACAAGCTAGGCTAAGAGAAGAAGCAATTGCTGCTCATTCACGATTAGTTAATGCTAGTTCGTCGTCATTAGCAGCAGGACTATTTTCGCCTCCGGTATCACCACAATCACAGCAGCTGACTGGATCACAATCGCCATCATTTACGTTTAAATAAATGGTTGCACTTATTTGTTGAATCCACCAATTTATTATGGCTAAGCAGGGTGCCCTGCAGCATATTTGTGTAGCACACTGGCTATCAATGTTTGATAGGGCATACCTTCATAAACAGCTTTTTGTTTTAAGTGCTCTAAAT
>MGXG01000025.1:5926-9543 GCA_001801285.1 Gammaproteobacteria bacterium GWE2_37_16 | reverse complement strand
GATCGTTCTCAAGCGATAATTACGCAAATTCCAAAACAAGAACCAGAGCAAACAAAAGATAATGCCATCAATCAGGAAGTTTATGGTTTGAAAAACGAGTATGCGTTTGTTTTATTTTATCGCACAAGCTGTTCGCATTGTCGCAAGTTTGATCCGATTTTAAAGCAGTTTTCTATAAACACCAATATTCCCGTAAGGGCTTTTACTTTGGATGGAGGAGTGCTGCCTTCTGTTCCAGATAGTATCAATATCACTAAAGATATAGTTGAGCAATATTTTGGTAAAGACGCCAATATAGCCGTGCCGACTTTATTTATTATGAATAAGAAAAGTTTACACGTTTACCCAGTTTCTTCTGGTGAAATGTCTTATGTTGATCTTGTGATACGTATGAATCAGCTTACGCCAAAAATGTTGCAAGTAGAAAGAGGGGAACATGTGTAGGCTAGCTGCAGTTTTGCTTTATTTTTTATCACTAAATGCTTTTGCTGGAGTCAGCGGCGATCTTGGTACTTTTTTTGGCTCTTTAGGTTTCGATGGCAATATCACTTCTGGTAGTGCCTATCAGGGGCAGGCTGGTGGTTTTTACTCTGGTGGTTCTCTTTATTTGCGGAATCAGGTGAAAAATTTACAGATTATGCATATCGATGCACCGAGTTTTCGTTCCGGTTGTGGCGGTATTGATCTTTTTATGGGCGGTTTTTCTTTTATCGATGCTAAGCAATTAGTAGCATTTTTCCAAAAAATTATGAGTAACGCTGCTGGTTATGCGTTGAATTTGGCTTTAGAAACAGAGGTGCCAGAAATTGCTCATGCGATGCAATATTTGCAACAAATTGCTCAAAAAGTTAATGATGCCAATATGAATTCTTGTGAAATGGCTGAAGATTTGGTTGGGGGTCTTTGGCCAAAAAACAGGGCAAGTCAGCAGCAGATTTGTCAGGATATAGGTAGCCAACATAATGAATTTTCGGATTGGGCGGCGGCAAGACAGGAGTGTGGTAGTGGGACAGCTTTCCCCGATAAAATCAACGAAGCATCCAAGGATCCAAATTATAAAGATAAAGTTACGGTCAATAAAAACCTGGTTTGGGATGCGATTTTAAAAAATGGCTTTTTAACTGGAGATTCTGAGCTTGCTGAATTTTTTATGTCTTTATCGGGAACAGTTACCTACGATGATAAAGGCAGCGCTACTGTTTTTTATCCGTTAACCAATAATCGCGATATTGTAAAAGCGGTACTTATAGGTGGGGCGGCACATATTTATGTTTGTGATGAAATAAAAAAATGCTTAAAACCGCATTTAAGTGAGATCACTATTCAAAAAGAGGATGGTTTAAATCAGCGTGTTGTGAAAATGATTAATGAATTGGTGGATAACGTCCAAAATGATGCTCCAATTACCAACATGCAAAAAGGATTTTTAAACTCTATTACCATACCAGTTTTGAAAATGATTACGGTAAGTCTTTCTCTAGGTGCAGGAGCTCAAGCGTTGGATTTAGCTAATTATTCTGACATTGTTGCCAAAGATCTTTTAAAGCAATACATGTTTGAGATTTTACAAATTGTTGGACAAAGTGTTACAGGAGCATCTGATTATACCCCAGAGGTGCAGCAACAATTAAAAGAGCAAATACAGAAAGCTTTAGCCGATGTGGAAAATATTAAAACTTCATCGCACCAAGACATTCAAGATGTAATGTCTTTGGTACAAAATGCAAGAATGTTAGAGCAGGAAGCGACAGCAAAGATGTCTGATCAGATGAAAGATAATTTGAACTTCAAAGGAGATGGACCATGATGGAAATCCATGTCATTGCTAATGGAGAAGTTTTTCGTGAGGCGTTCAATGCCATTGTTACATTGTTAGGGGAGTCTACTTTTAAAACAGCATTTAGGCTTGCGGTTTTATTTGCGGTTTTGGGAGTGGTGGTTACATATATCAAAGGGCGAGATATAACAGTATTTGCTCGTTGGTTTATGTTGTATTTTGTAGTAACGGTGATTTTTTTAGGACCAAAAGTTAGCGTAAGAATTTATGACAGCAGTAGTTTTGGTGCTACTTATACGGTAGATAATGTTCCGTATGGTTTAGCATTTCCCGCAAGTTTTATTACTTCAATAGCATATGGTTTGGAAGTGGCTGTTGAAGAGGCTTTTCATATGCCGGATGATGCTACATATAGCAAGACAGGTATGCTGTTTGGCTCAAGAGTTTTTGGTTTATCGACAGAATTTCATATAGTTGATCCTGAAATAAGGTTTGATTTGAATCAATATGTGAAAAATTGTGTGGTTGGCGATATTTTAATTAACAAAAAATATTCCATAAAAGAATTGGTGAATACGGATGATATATGGTCATTAATTAGTGCTACACCGAGCTCTGTGCGCGGCATAATTTTACAAAATGGTAAGTTTCAAACGTGTATGGAAGCAACCAGTAAATTGAAAAATACTATTGCCAAAGAAGCAGAAAATAATAGCTTCAATTTTTATGGTATTCGTATTTTGGGCGGTAAAGATAAAACGGGAGCGGCAAAGTATTTGCAACAAATTCTTGCATCAGCGGCTGGTTATTATGCGGGAATTTCGCAAAGTGCTGCCCAAATAATGACGCAAAACATTATGATCAATGGGGTTCGTGAGGGAATTTTGGATTATACGGCTGAAGCGGGTGCGGCAGCGGCTCTGTTAAATGTCAGCTCGAATGAAGCTATGCAAAAAATGCGTCTTAATTGGGCAACTTCGGCAAATATGGCAACTTATGTTTTACCGATCATGCAAACCGATCTTTTGCTTTTATTGTTATGTATGTTTCCTTTGGTAATATTGATTACGTTACAACCTGGTTTTGGCTACAAAACATTTAAAAGTTATGTCTATTCTTTGTTTTGGATTGAATCCTGGCCAATATTATTTTCTTTTTTAAATTTGGCGGTAACTTTTTATTTACATGGTAAAACGGAAGGGTTAGCTGGTGGTGGTTTTACTTTGAGTAATACTAATCAACTGGCTTTAGAGCATTCTGATGTTGCCAATATGGCGGGTTACCTGATGACCTGTGTGCCGTTTATTGCGATAGGCATAGTGAAAGGTATGGATTCTGCTTTTAGTAGCGCTGCTCAATATATTGGTGGCATGATGCACTCAACTGCTGGTACTTCTGCTGCGGAAGTTGCATCGGGTAATTTTTCGCTTGCTAATGCTAATCATAATGCTGTGCATGCCAATAATTTTGCTGCGCAAGCGCAAGATATGTCTGCTATGTCTTCTGAAGCTGTGCATAGTTTAACTAATGTGGCATCTGAAGGAATATTTGGCGCTGAGTTGTCGCAAAATCACGTTGCACAAAATTTGGGTGCAGCAAACATTACTGCACATTCAGAACCGGCAACTTCGTCTACGTTTTTGTCAGAAGCAAATCACAATAACAATACATCAGGTTTGAGTGATTTTGTAGGTCAATCTGTAGGAACTTTACAAGGTGCGGCAGAGGGCGTTATTCATCAAGGTGAGACAATAGTTGATGATAGTTTGCAGGATGTGTCTTCGGTGACGAAGGATGTTGATCATATTACGCATGCTGCGAATTTATCTCAGGTTATACA
>MGXG01000025.1:0-5862 GCA_001801285.1 Gammaproteobacteria bacterium GWE2_37_16 | reverse complement strand
ATAGATAAAATTGCCGATACGGCTTTGCATGGCGCGGTAGATGGGATTGTGAAAAATGGTGAAGCATTGGTGAAAGATGCTACGCAGGATGTGTCTTCTGTGGTTGCTGATGCTGATAATATTGGTCATGCTTCAAGTCTGTCTCAGGTTATACATGGAGTGCAAGATATAGGTAGTCATGTTGAGAGCTTTTCTCATAATATTGATAAATTAGTGGGAACCGATAAAATTGTTGATAAGGATTTGCATGAAGCAGTAAAAAATAGTGCGCCGTCATCGCATTTACATCGACCAGACAGCGCGGCTGCAGCAACCAAAGGCAACGCCAGACTTTTTGGGGAAGAACATAAGGCATTAAGAATTAATATTAACAGTGAATAAAGTTAACAAAACAAATATGACCAATAATATAGCACCAGCTAATGCGCGCGGCATTTTTCATTTTGATCATCCTTTAGCTTCCTACACTTCTTGGCGTATTGGTGGAGTTGCACAATATTTTTATCAACCGGCAGATTTAGAAGATTTGGGGAATTTTTTACAAAATTGGCAAGGTAAACTAGTTACCTTTTTGGGGGCTGGTTCAAATGTTTTGATTTTGGGTGGTGGGATTGATGGAGTAGTTATCCATTTACGTGATCGTCTAAATGTTTTGGAGCGGGTCGAGGAAAATGCTTTACGTGTTGAGGCTGGGGTTTTATTGACTAAATTAGTGCAAAAGTGTGCAGATTTAGGAATGGTAAATGCAATGTTTTTAGCTGGTATTCCTGGGACTTTGGGAGGGGCTTTGGCTATGAATGCTGGTGCTTATGGGGATTCAATTTGGGAATATGTTGATGCCGTGGAGACAATTGATAAACATGGGAAAATTCATATTCGTAAGCGGGAAGAATATAAAATTGGTTATCGACAGGTAATGGGCTTAAAGAAAAATGAGTGGTTTGTGGCTGGGCATTTAAAATTTCCTCTTCTTGATAAGAACGAAGCAAAAGAAAAAATGTTAACTTATCTTGCTAAAAGACGCGCCAATCAACCTCTTGATGAACCAAATTGTGGTTCAGTATTTCGCAATCCAAAAAATGATTTTGCTGCTCGTTTGATCGAAGTTAGTGGTTTAAAAGGCGCTCGTATCGGTGATGCGGAAGTATCAGAAAAACACGCCAACTTTATCGTCAATAAAGGACACGCCAAAGCATTTGAAGTTGAAGCGCTGATCGATTTGATCAAAGAAAGAGTTTTTATATTGCAAGGAGTAGATTTGGTGCCTGAAGTTAGAATACTTGGGAAGACTTGAAATTAAGATATTGATTAATTCTTCATTTTTACTTTTCTGTTAGATTCAATTTTTTCTTGCAAATACAGGAAGATTGCCATATATTACCATTTGAATCTAAAAATATACGGATTTTCCGTTTTAATTAAGGTTTAATCTATTAATTTTGGTGATTTAAAATGCTTATTGAATTTAGTGTTGCTAATTATCGTTCTATAAAACAAAAGCAAACTTTAAGTATGGTTTCCTCAGGTTGGGAAAAGGAGTTTCTTGGGCAGGTTATTTCGCATGAAAATAAAAAACTGCCAAACTTGGTCTCTTCGGCGGTTATTTACGGTCCAAATGCTTCTGGAAAAACTAATCTTTTGCGAGCATTAAATTTTATGGAATGGTTTGTCTCATTTTCGCAACAGAAAATGCAAATTAATGAATCGATCGATACTGTTCCTTTTAGATTTGATACTGAAACAAATGTCTCACCAAGCGAATTTGAAGTGATTTTTATTAACGACGGAATTCGTTATCAATACGGTTTTTCTGCGGATCAAAAACATATATTTGATGAATGGCTCTATGCTTACCCGAGAGGAGCTAAGCAAACATGGTTTGAGAGAAAATTTGATACCTATGATATTCAGGAAAATACTCAAGAAAAAAAATGCAAATATAAATGGAATAACCCAGCTTTAAAAGGCAGCGAAAAAACCATTCAAGAATGGAAAAATGCAACGCGTGACAATGGATTATTTCTCGCAGTAGCAATTCAGCTAAATAATGAGCAATTAAAGCCAGTTTTTACTTGGTTTCAAAAAAAATTAGCTGTTATTGGCTCTATTGATGGTTTGTCAAGGCGCTATACTGCTGAGCAATATAAAATAGGTAATAGTACACAAGGCATATTGGAAATAACCCAATATGCTGATCCGTCCATTGTCGCTATAGAAGTTGAAGAAGCGCAATTATCAAAGCTAAAAGAATTTGAGCATTTTCCAAAAACAATACAAGAGAAAATCTTGAATGATGAGAAGGAGGGTAAAAAAACTTTAGAGATAACCTGTGTACATTTAGATAATAAACAAAATCCAGTAAATTTGAATTTCAGAGAAGAGTCAGATGGAACGAAAAATCTTTTTGCTTTTGCTGGTCTGGTATTAAAAACATTAGAGTTTGGTGGTATTCTTGTCATTGATGAAATTAATAATAGCCTGCATCCATTATTGGTGAAAAAAATAATTGATTTATTTCATAATCCAAAAGTTAATAAAAATAGAGCTCAGCTTATTTTTTCTACGCACGATATATCTATCTTATCTAAGGAAGTATTTCGCCGCGATCAAATTTGGTTTACAGAAAAAGATCTAGCCAATGCTACAGCACTTTTCCCATTAACTGACTTTAAAGTAACAAAAGAAGATTCTTTAGCAAAACGTTATTTACAAGGACGGTATGGCGCGATTCCTTATTTTGAGGGAGGGTTGGTGTATGGGAAGTGATGATCTATTTCATAAGCCAAAAGAGCGTAAGCTAGAATCCCTAGGACGTCGCCGCGGTTTCCGTAATATACTGCCAAGAATTTTGATTCTTTGTGAAGATTCAAAATCAAGCAAATATTATTTTGAAGAAATATGTAAGGAATACAAATTACAAAAGATTGTGGTAATTAAACACCCAGACACTGCCCCGTGTAAAATAGTAGAGTGTGCTAAGCAGCATGAAGCAGAATACGATAAAATATTCTGTGTGTTTGATTATGATGATAAAGATGAAAGCTATAAAAAAGCTTTGAATCTGATCGGAAAAACAAAAAAAATTATTCCCATAACATCTCATCCATCTTTCGAATATTGGTTACTTTTGCATCATGTGCTACACGAAGCGCCATTTCATAAAACAGGAAATCATTCAATCGGTGAAATGGTAGAAAGAGAACTCAAAAAACATATAAATGACTACAGCAAGGATGCCAAAAATATTTTTCAAAAAACAAAAGATAAGCTAGAAATAGCAATACAACATGCTAAGCAGAGGCTTCGAGCCTGTGAGTCTTATGATGCAAGAAAACATTTGAGCAATCCGTCAACCTTTGTGCATGAACTTATTGAATATTTACAAGGATTGAAAATATAGCTTATGTTATTTTTTTAGTTTCGAAATCGCATTAATTTTTAGTACACCCGTATATCTTTTAGTTCTGACCAATTTAAGTATCATCTCAAAATAGTCTTGACTAATTTGAGATTGGTGTTAATATGGTCGGTTATGAAACGAATATACGATAATATTGTCACTAAACATTTATCCGAAGATCAGCAAATGATTTTTCTTGCTGGTCCACGTCAAGTTGGTAAAACTACTATTAGCAAAAATTCTGCTGTTCTTACCGATAATTTTTGTTATCTAAATTGGGATAATCAAGATCATCGGCGTATTTTAATAGCAGGACCAGAGTCAATTAGCAAATATGTTTTACAAGATAAAATACAAAATACTTTACCAATTCTTGTTTGTGATGAATTGCATAAATATCCTAAGTGGAAGATTTTATTAAAAGGATTATACGATACGTATAAAGAGCAATTTCACATTATTGTTACAGGGAGTGCTCGTTTAAATATTTTCAAGCGTGGGGGCGATAGTTTAATGGGGAGATATTTCCCTTATCGGATCCACCCACTGTCAATAGCCGAATGTTTAACTCAAGCGTTGCCAAGCAGAGAAATCCAACAACCACAAGCTATAAACCAGGATTTACTGCAAAATTTATTGAATTTTGGTGGTTTTCCCGAACCACTTTTAAAACAAAGTCCACAATTTACTTTGCGTTGGCAAAAGCTGCGCCAAGAACAGCTATTACGTGAAGATATTCGTGATTTAAGTCGTGTGCAAGAAATAAACCAGATAGAAATACTTGCCGAATTAATAAAAGAGCAAAGCGGACAGCTAATGAGCTATTCTAATCTTTCTCAAAAAGTTGGGGTTTCTGTTGGCACAATCAGCCGTTGGTTGGAAATTTTAAATTCTTTTTATTATTGTTTTAAAATTAAACCTTGGTCAAAACATGTTAGTCGATCCTTACTAAGAAATCCCAAATATTATCTTTGGGATTGGTCGATAGTCAAAGATCCAGGGAGCAAGGCGGAAAATTTTGTTGCTTCACATTTATTAAAAGCGGTACATTTTTGGACTGATTATGGTTTGGGAGACTATGATTTATATTTTGTTCGCGACAAAGAAAAGCGGGAAGTGGATTTTTTAGTCACCCAAAATAGCCAACCTTGGTTTCTGGTAGAAGTAAAGTCATCACAAAACAGGTCATTAAATTCAGCTTTAGCTGCCTTTCAAGCACAAACTGGAGCAAAGCATGCTTTCCAAGTTGTTTTTGATATGCCAGATATAAATGAAGATTGTTTCCAACACACCACACCAATTATTGTACCTGTGCAGTCATTATTGGCACAACTAATATAGTTGTGTAGCTATATATACTTCTTGTCATTCAAAACGCTGGATTTGGCACAAATAGACCTGAGCATTTTGAGAATGCGGCTAGGCGGCAACTCAAAAGGCTATGGGTATATAACATCGAATAAAATAGTATCTCAAGTATTATTTTCAGTAATATTGTTTTCTTAATTATTTATCCACCTTCAGCACAGCCACAAACGCTTCTTGCGGTAATTCAATTTTACCTATTTGTTTCATGCGTTTTTTACCAGCTTTTTGTTTTTCCAACAGTTTGCGTTTACGGGTTATGTCACCACCGTAACATTTTGCTAAAACGTTTTTGCGTAGCGCTTTTACTGTTTCGCGAGCAATAATTTTTGCGCCAATCGCCGCCTGAATTGCTACTTCAAACATTTGGCGAGGTATCAATTCTTTCATTTTTTCGGTTAAAGAACGCCCACGTTGCATGGCTTTATCGCGATGTACAATTGAGGCTAAAGCATCGACCTTTTCACCATTGATTAATATGTCGATTTTCACTAAATCAGCAACTTGAAAGTGGTCAAAAGCATAATCCAAAGAAGCATATCCACGACTTAGTGATTTTAAGCGATCAAAAAAATCCAAGATCACTTCACTCATTGGCAAGTGATAACTGATGGAAACTTGATTGCCGACATAATTCATACTGAT
Organism: Gammaproteobacteria bacterium GWE2_37_16; assembly: GCA_001801285.1. Taxonomy (GTDB): domain Bacteria; phylum Pseudomonadota; class Gammaproteobacteria; order UBA9339; family UBA9339; genus GWE2-37-16. The sequence continues at coordinate 452 of MGXG01000025.1, read as the reverse complement.
TTGTATGCCGCGGCGCTCCATGCAAAGAGTCATAATACTGCCAAGATATTCTTTAGGAGTAATTATGTTGGCGCGCACGATTGGTTCGTGCATTTCGAGAACTTCTCCAGGCGATGGCAATAAAGATGGATTGGAAATGGAGATAGTTTCACCAGTGCGTAAAACAATTTCATATACAACGGTTGGCGCCGAAGTAATGAGATTTAAATTATATTCACGTTCCAAACGTTCTTGCACGATTTCCATGTGCAAAAGACCAAGAAAACCACAACGAAAGCCAAAACCAAGCGCTTCGGAACTTTCAGGTTCATAGATTAAAGATGCGTCGTTTAAACGTAATTTTGAAAGAGCTTCACGAAAAGCTTCAAAATCTTCAGCGCTGACAGGATAAAGTCCGGCATAAACTTGGGGTTTGACTTTTTTAAAGCCAGCAAGTTGTACGGAAGCTGGAT
>MGXG01000024.1:2612-9584 GCA_001801285.1 Gammaproteobacteria bacterium GWE2_37_16 | reverse complement strand
AGCAAAGAACAGTTTTTAGAAGAAAGCAAACGTTGTTTTTTATGCGGCAATTGTTTTGAATGTGATGGTTGTTACAATATTTGTCCGGTCAAAGCCATCAGCAAAATTACAACCGTTGCCGCACATGATGGACGTTACAAGATAGAAAAAAACTGCATCAACTGCGGTAAATGCTTCCGCCGCTGCCCGTGTGGAGCGATTACGATGGTGTCCCCGTAGCCGCGGGTTTTATTTGGTCTGCGTTAATAAAAATGCAAACCGTAGCCGCAGGTTTTAACCCGTGCAGCCAATAAAACATATCAACATTCACGTAGCCGCAGGCTTTAGCCTGCGTGGCCGATAATGCGCGTATGTTCAATTGTGCGCGATATCGGATAAATCCAAACATTCCAATCAAATCAAAACAACATTAGGAATTCATACCAACATTCCCGTAGCCGCAGGCTTTAGCCTGCGTGGTCGATAATACGCGTATGTTTATACGTGCGTAATATCGGATAAAACCATAAATCCATAAATCCATAAATCCGTAAATCAAAATATATAAAATTCACAAATCGAAATTTTAATATGTGAATTTAAATAAATTCCGATACAAAAAACATCCAATCCAAACCCGAAATTCGTGCCATTTTAAACGCGCAGGCTAAAGCCTGCGGCTACGGACCTGCGGCTACGGGCTTGCGGCTACGGAATCGTAACCAGTGGATCCAAGACTGAACCCCAGCAACTTTTTAAAGATTAGCATCTGTTATACGTCTATTCCCCTCAGATACGTCACTCCCCTTTGGTGAATTCACTGCTGCTTGCGGTACTCTTCCTTGCCTGAGTATTTCTTCGCGGCTTTTCGGAATTATTTCATCTGTCGAGTTGGGAATGATGGATTTAGTATAATGTCCTACTCGATCAGAAGATGACTGCGGAGTAAGTGATTTTGGCGGCTGTATTAAACGTGTAGTGTGCGAAGACGGAGGAAGCAACTGCAGTTCTATTATTTCCGCTGGTGTACTTGTACTTGTCAATGGCAAAAGCTGACCATGTAACGAAGACGCAGATGACGACGACGCCGACGAAGACGCAGATGATGACGACACTGGCAACGGAGGTGGTGACGGCGGCGCTGGTTTATTTGAAGAATCCATAATCATTTTCAGAGGTACATTCATCTCTTTTGTCACGTATGCCCTTAGCGCCTTTAGATCATTATCGTTTGCAAATCCTGTTTCCGGTAGTTTACCTCCCCCTATTATTATGTGATTTAATGGCGGGGTCTGTGCCACAATCTCAACCAATTTTTGTGCTGTAACTGTAACCATACTATTCGGCTCAACTCCATTATCACTTGGTATGGCAATATTTACAGGCTCAGCATTATTTATACGACTTACATCCAAAACCCTATACCCCGCGGCGAAAGTCGAGAGCCAAATTCTGACCATATTTATTGTCATCGGTTCGCCATTGGTTTTTAGTATGCTTGAACCTGCTGGATATTTAGCATTTCCTGTTCCAGTCTCTTTAAATTCCTTAACACAGTGTTGAACCGTACTCTTACCCAACATGCCACCACTGTATTCAACTGTTTCTACATGCTTTTTTTCTTCTTCATTGAGCTGCAATAAATCTTTTTCAAAAGATGTAGCAGCTGCTGCTGTTGCTGTTGCTGCAGGTGTTTTCCCTAATGCCATAGCTTTGTAACACTGACCTGCAAAATCATTTTGAGCTTGTTGATACAGGGTTTGCAAATCACCAACATCCATTATTAATCCTGGTATCCAATATAGTTCTTGTTGCCTATTTTGCATCCAGGTTTGATGAGCTTTTTTGGTTTCGGCAAGTTCGCTTTGAAAGTAAGAGAGGGTTGCTTGGAGTTGTAATGTTGTGTTTTCCCCTAATTTAGATATTTCTTCTTTTGCTTTACCCACTTTTTCTATTATCTGCGTTTCTGTTGCTCCTGGATACATAGCCTTGTACAGCTGCGCAACTAAATAGGAATATCCTGGGAATGTCTCATCCTTAATTTTACCCAGCATGAGCATAACATCAGCTGAATTTTTATCACTTAAAGTCAACGCCACTAAAATTAACTTTTCTCTGGCTGCTTGTGCCGCCTCATTTTGTGAAGCAGGAATTTTGTTTATAAGCTTGATGAAAGATTGTTGTAATTTATATTCAACTAGTTTTTCCGCGGATTCGGATTCGGTTTCAGCTGCAGGCAATATTAATTCTGTTGATGGTGATGGTGATGGTTTTAATATTGGTATTAGTATATTTGTATCAGTTGCAATGGAGCTTAAATCAAACTGATGATCTCCTTTAGCCCGCATCACAAACCCAGCACTCATTAAACCATCCAAAGTTGCAAAAACTTTGTTTAAATCTTTCTTTTCGATTGGCTTAGCAATATCAGAAGATGATGCAGGAACACTTTCTACAGGATGTGTCCTTAAAAGTTCAGTCAATTCATTTCTAAAAGATAGAGGTAAATTTTCTTCTTTAAAATCCTTAATGAATGGTTTTATTTTTGCCACAATTGCATCTTTGATGGATTGAATTCTTTTATCTTCAGTTGGTTGATTAACTGCCATAAAAATTACCTCTTCAAGTTATAATTAATCAAGATATGTAAAGTAAATTGCTATATAAATCAATGCTTTAAAAAGTGATTTGAAAATTATTTTAAAATTATTTTAAAAAATACGTACCATTTATAAAACGCAGGCTAAAGCCTGCGGCTACGGAACCTTAGGAATTATCAATAAAAGCATACCAATAATCCCGTAGCCGCAGGTTTTAACCTGCGCGGACGATAATGCGTGTATGTTTATTTGTGCGTAATATCGGATAAATCCAAACAACATTCCAAACAAATACAACATTCAAATCAAAACCACATCAACGCCCAACATTCCAATATAAAAAACACCAAATCCAAACCACAAATTCGCGCCATTTTAACCGCGCAGGCTAAAGCCTGCGGCTACGTAATTATGCGGCTATGGGATCTTTTAAAACAACAAACCATATAAATCCAAACCCATGAATTAATTCTATCCTTGTTTTTTAAAACCGCGTACCATACATAATCTCCTCTAAATCGCTATCCAACGATCCTTTATATGGGTAATCCTGCCAATTCCTTACTAAACCTTTCCTAACAGGATTATCCAAAACATACTCAATATGCGATCTCAAACCCACATCCCCCCTATGAATATCATCGTAAAAATCCTTTTGCCATTCTATAGTTTTTTTATACCTACTAAACCAATATCCTGTTCTTTGCTTAAATAAAACCACAGTCTTCCATAAATCGGAAGTTTCGCATTTTCCTTCCAAAATAAAATGTACATGGTCGGGCATAAATGTATATGCCCAATTTAAACAGGAATGTTTCTCTCTTACTTCACCTAATATCTCTACAAAACAATCTACAATCTTACGTTCTACAAAAACCCATTTTCTGTCTTTTATACACAAAGCGAAATTCGCCCTTACCAGCCCTATATAACACTCTCTACCTAAACGATGTTTTGATTCACGTACTTTTCGCATACTTTGTTCCTCTTATTTTTTAGATAAATAAGAGGACAAATGTATAACAAAAAATCTTGTGTTCAATACCGTAGCCGCAGGTTTTAAATTGTACTGACAATAAAAACCACACCAACATTCCCGTAGTCGCAGGTTTTAACCTGCGCGGACGATAATGCGTGTATGTTTATTTGTGCGTAATATCGGATAAATCCAAACAACATTCCAAACAAATACAACATTCAAATCAAAACCACATCAACGCCCAACATTCCAATATAAAAAACACCAAATCCAAACCACAAATTCGCGCCATTTTAACCGCGCAGGCTAAAGCCTGCGGCTACGGTCCACGTCCACCACTTCGCGGTAATCCTGTTGAACTTTCATTTCTCGATCCCAGGGAAGCAGGTGGTTGACTCGATGCCCCTCCTGTTTTGCTCGGTGCTGCTGGTGTGCTACTATCCACACCAATTACTTGAGCTTCCGATCGCAACCAATCAAGTCTCTTGCGTTTATGTAGAGAATCATCTTCAATATTTTTCACCGCCTTTTCTATTCCATCTCCTCCCAGAGTTGCAACAGCACTATAAAAATCTTTGGCAAGTCTCGCCCTCTTACTAAATTCTTCTGGAGTATTATTACTATGTTCCAACCTATGCTTTGCCATCATGGTGTCATGATAACGACTAAGAACCCTTGCCAAAGGATCTACCCCTGATTTATCCACCCCCCCTTTTCCGGCGGTTTCTTTAAAAAGTTGCTGCATTTCTGGTTTTTGGTTCATCTCATTAAAAAACTTTACCAAATCATGACCACATTTATTTCTACTTGTAAGTATTTCATCAAGTTTTCGACTCTTTGCTGTCTCTTCTGCCGCTGGTTCTCCACGCTCGTTTCCCTGCTTACCTTTTTCATCTGTCACCCCCTCATTTCCCGTACCAAAAGCGCCCTGCATTTCCGGATTTTGCAACAACCACTCGCGCGCCGCTTCTCTTTGCGCTGCCGTACCAAAATCAATTTTAATATCTCTCCAGCCCTGTTTTTTTGCGGCTTCGAGTAATTTAAGCATTGTTTTTACTGAATATTTTTCCACGTTACCGAAAAGTTCAAAGCTGGTATTAAAAGCCAAAACAAGTTGACCTAATTTGCCAAGCTTCCCCTTCACTTTATATTTTTCACCATCATCGCCAACTATCTGAAGTACCGGGGCTACCTTATACTTACCCGTGGGTTGTACAAGACAATTTCTAAAATCCTGTTCTAATTTATCTCCTCTATCGTCAGATTTGTATCTATCACATGTACAAACAGCAATCATACGCAATTGCTCCAAAGCGGCGGCAGCTTGAAAATTTGGATCATCTTTTTTTATTCCTTGAAAGAGCTTCAATAACGCGGTTTTTTCTTTATGAAGAGCCTTTTTTTGCGTATAGAGTGCTTCATCAGCATCAGATGCTTTGCTTTCTTCTAAGGAAGGAAGCACACCACTTCCAGTCCGCAAAATCTCCTCTATATTATCATCAAGTTCATTATTGTATTCACTTAGCGCTGCTTCTCTAGTGTCACGTTCTGTATAAAGTTTTTTAAGGTTATTGGCATCCTTGGTAGCGGCTTGAGGACTAGCATAGACTACAAACTGCAATTCTATGATTTTATTATCAGTTTTATCTTGTAGATCATAATATTCTGCTGCAGCCTCTGCCGCCTCTCTTAACGCTGCTTTTAAATCTTTTTTCGATAAAGTTTCAGCCGGAGTAGAGTTTGTGCTTGATGGTGAATCGGGTGAAGAATCATTTCCTTCTGTTCCTCGGCTATTAGCAGTTTGATCTACAGGCTGCTCCTGTACTGTTTGTGGAACTGAAGCTGAAGCGAACATAAATTAAACCTCATTTTTTATTTTATAACGTGATTCTCAATTTTTATAACACACTGCTTTTGCATTGCTAAAATAAGCAAATTTTGATTCTCTTATTAGTAGCCGCAGGCTTTAGCCTACGATATATTATGTGCGCTAATTAACGCAGGCTAAAGCCTGCGGCTACGTATTATGCGTATCTACGTATTATGCGGCTACAATACCTCCGCTTATATTGGTGCGCCAGGCAGCTTAGGAGGAGGAGTACTATTGCCGCCGCCACCTTGTTGACTAACGTTAACTCCTTTGTCTTTGTCTTTGTCTTTCCCTCTAGAAGAGATTGAACTACCAGACAATGCAATATGTCCAGATGTCTTTTCAGCTGCACCTCCTGCAGCCTGTTTACCTGTCTCACCAGCATGACTAATGCCTTGCTCAATTTTCTGCAGCATTTGCGCATCTGTAGAAGGTCGAGCATGACCTCCAATCCAGGTTAAAATTTGGTCAGGTATCGCATAAATACATTCAGCACATTTAGTAACTAAAGTTGTTAAAGTTAAAACATAAACAATAAATACACCAATATATTTAAGCCCCCCCCAAACATCTTGATAACTTTGAGGATCTTGTGCCGTTCCAACCCAAAAAGAAGAAATTATATGTCCAAAGGTAGTATTTAAAATCGCTAAAGCTATATAGAGCAAAATCAAACAAGAGATTAACCCAATTAACATCGTAGCCGGACGTAAAAATACGGCAAACAAAAGCATCTGCGCTTCCGAAGCCCGACCAAGAATCTCATCATTACTTGATCTTGGATCCATTAAACCAATCGCAACAATTGGCGCTGCCACCATTGCTTCCAACACAAAAATCAACCAGCTAATAATACCAAAAATAAACAACACATACGGTATCAATGGGGTGGATATACTTAAGGTTATGCCCATAGTAAACATAATCCCAAGCACCGCCATAGCAATTGGCATTGCATAACCAATACCCCACTGTACTAGTTGAAACATAAATACCGCAATTTGTTGCCCCAATGCTGTCGCACCTACTGCTGGCGCACTAAATGGTGACACTGACAGCACGCTGGCTGCCACACTTATAGCAGTTTGGGCAATTTGAGAAGCTAACGCCAAATTAGCTGTTCTAGTGATTATTTGTTTATAAGTTTCCGTGGAAATGGTAAGCAAAGCATCTCCAAAATAAAATAATTTCTCTATAGGAGAGTAAATGTTTAATGCTTTAGCTCCCCTGGCGCAATCAGGACCAATCACTGGAAAGTCAGCTCCTTGCATCAGTAGTGTAAGACCTGGTCTACAAGATTCCACCATAGTTTCTCGCCAAGCCTGCAGCGCACGGCGAATAGCCAAATTCAAAGGTATGAAAACAACCTGAGACCCAGTATACAAAGCAACATCTCCACCTACTGGAACTTTTGCTAAATCATAAGGAGAAGTAGTTGATGTTCCAATAACGCTATTTATAAATTTAAAAAGAGGATCCCCTGAGTCACCAGCTGGTTTAAATTCAGAACCAGTATCCTTTCGCAACTCCTCGTTAACTGCTGC